>NZ_AZSN01000095.1:0-14511 GCF_000576225.1 Methylibium sp. T29-B
TCAGCTCAAGGGCCAGGTGGCGGTGGCCTTCGTGGTGCCCAAGGACGCGCGGGGGCTGGAGGAGCCGCAGGCGCGGCTGAAGCTCGAGGGCGACATCATGAAGACGGTGGACCAGCAGCTCGGGGCGGTGGCGAGGCCGGCGCGGGTGCACTTCGTGACGCTGCTGCCCAAGACCCGCTCGGGCAAGCTGCTGCGCCGTGCGCTGCAGGCGGTAGCCGAGGGCCGCGACCCGGGCGACCTGACCACCATCGAGGACCCCACGGCCCTGCAGGCCATCCGGGAGTTGCTCGGGAGGTGAGGGCGCGCGCGGGCGCCGCGCGCCTCAGGCGCCGCGCCGGAAGCTCGCCAGCAGCGCGCCGGCCGCGACGAACAGGCTGCCGAACACGCGGTTGATCCAGCGGATCTGCCGCGGCGCCTGCAGCGCCCGCAGCACGCGGGCGGCCAGCGCGGTGTAGACCGCCATCACGACCAGGTCGGTGAAGCCCAGCGTCGCGGCGATCACCAGGTACTGCGGTGCCAGCGGCGCGGCCAGGTCCAGGAACTGCGGCACGACGGCCAGCAGGAACACGGTGCCCTTCGGGTTCACGGCGTTCACCATCCAGCCGCGCAACACCAGCGTGCCGATGCGCGGAACGGCCGCCTCGGCAGTCGCCTGCACCAGCGGCACCGCCGGGGCGCGCCACTGCTGCACTCCCAACCACAGCAGGTAGGCGACCCCCAGCCACTTGATGACTGCGAAAGCCGTCGCCGAGGTGGCGATCAGCGCGCCCAGGCCCAGGCCGACCGCGAGCACCTGGGTCAGGATGCCCAGAACCAGCCCGAAAGTCATGCAGTAGCCGCGCACGAAGCCGTAGCGCGCGCCGGCGCTCATGGCCGCCACCGCGCCGGCTCCCGGCGAGATGCTGATGGCCCAGGCGGCCAGGAAGAAGGTCAACCAGACGGTGAGTGACATCGGGGCTCGGCAGGAGTTCGAGCCCGGGACTTTAGCGGGGCCGGGTTTGTGACGCTCAAGGAAGGCCGGCAAGTGCCGAAAAAGGGGCACGCCAGGGCTATTCCCCGGCCAGAACCTCATGCACGACAGCCCCACCATCGACGTTCGGAAGCTGCGGATCGGACTCCACGTTCACCTCGACTTGGGGTGGATGGAGCACCCGTTCCCGCTCAACAACTTCCGCATCTCGACCGAGCAGCAGCTCGAGACGCTGCGCGGGCTGGGCCTGGACCGCGTGCGCATCTCGCCGCAGCGCAGCGACAGCACGACGCTGCAGAGCCTGGTGGGCGAGGGCGTGCTGAGCGCCGAGGTCGCTGGCGTCGAGGCGCCGGCAGCTGCGGCTGCCGACGCCGACGCGGCGCCTGTCGTTCCGGTGGAAACGCCCGAAGCCGCTGAGCGCCGATTGCGCCGCGAGGCCCTGCTGGCCGAGCAGGCGTGTGCGGCCCAGGCCGAACGCCACTACAGCGAAGCAGGGCGCGTGCTGAGGCGCAGTTTCGAACTGGCGAGCAGCCAGCCGCAGGCCGCGCGCGAACAGACCGAGGCGCAGGTCAACGGCTTCCTCGACAAGGTGCTCGGCGCCCAGGAAATGGCGATCCGCCTGCTCAACGAGGGCGCGGGCGACCGCGGCTCGATGCACGCGATCAACGTCACCGTGATCTCGCTGCTGCTGGGCAAGCAGATGGAACTCGGCAAGGCTGAGATGTTCGACCTGGGCACCGGTGCGATGCTGCACGACATCGGCAAGACCGAGCTGCCCGATCGCGTGCGATGGCTCGACCCGCTGTCGCCCAGTGTGTCCAGCCACGAGCGGCAGTTCTACCAGGAGCATGTCTCGCACGGCGTGACGCTAGGCCGCAAGATGGCGCTGTCGCCCGGCGCGCTGCTGGTGCTCGCGCAGCACCACGAATACGCCGATGGCACCGGCTTTCCGCTCAAGCTCGGCGCCGACCGGATGAGCGCCGCGGCCAAGATCGTCGCGCTGGTGAATCGCTACGACAACCTGTGCAACCCGGCCACGCCGGCGCAGGCGCTCACGCCGCACGAGGCACTGGCGCTGATGTACGGACAGATGAAGGCCAAGTTCGACAGCGCGGTGTTCGGCGCCTTCGTCAAGATGATGGGCGTGTACCCGCCCGGCTCCGTGGTACAGCTGACCGACGACCGTTACGGCATGGTCGTCTCCGTCAACTCGGCCCGGCCGCTCAAGCCCTGCGTGCTGGTGCACGAGCCCAAGCAGCCGCGCAACGAGGCGGTGCCGCTGAACCTCGAGACCACGCCGACGCTCGGCATCCGCCGCAGCCTGAAACCGCAACACCTGCCGCGCGCCACGCTCGACTACCTGTCGCCGCGACCGCGCGTCTGCTACTTCTTCGAACGCGCCCGCGAGACCGGCGCGCTCGACGCCCGGGGAGCCGCATGACGACGCCCCCGCCCGTGTGGGAGCCGCTGATCGGCAGCCTGCTCGAGGCCGTCTGCCTGGTCGAGCCGTTGACGCTGCACGTCGTCGCGGCCAACGAGGCCGCGGCCGCCCTGTTCGGCCAGCCGGTGTCGGCGCTGGTCGGTCGGCCGGTGATCGAGCTGTCGGCCACGCCCGAGGACGAGTGTTTCTGGGAGGACATGGCGGCCGGTGTCGGCACCGCCGAGGGTCCGCAGATCCACTCGGACAGCTTCGTGCGCCATGCCGACGGCCGCATGATCCCCGTCGAGCGGCGCGTCAACCGCATCTGGATGCGTCCCGGTCAGGCGATCTTCGTGCTCGGCCTGCGCGACCAGAGCGCCCAGCGCCAGGCCGAGGACGAGCTCGAGAAGCTGGTGGCCGAGCTGCGCGCCACGCTCGAGTCGACCGCCGAGGGCATCCTCGTCACCGACCTGCACGGCGCGATCCGCGGCTGCAACCAGCTGTTCGCACAGCTGTGGGACATGCCGGTCGAGCTGCTGACGCAACGCGACGACAGCCAGATCCTCGAATGGATGCGCGGCCATGTCGTCGACGAGCAGCGTTTCGTCGAGCGTCTGGGCGAACTGGATCGTGATCCGCTGCTGCGGGCCAGCGACGTGCTGCGCCTGCGCTCCGGGCGCGTGCTCGAGCGCGTGGTGCTGCCGCAGTACGGCCGCGGCCAGCCGATCGGCCGGGTCTGCTCGTTCCGCGACATCACCGAGCAACTGGCCAGCGCCGCGCGCCTGCAACTTGCCGCGCAGGTGTTCGAGTCCAGCCTCGACGCGATCTTCGTGACCGACGGCGAGCACCGCATCGCCGCCGTCAATGCCAGCTGCGAGCGCATCACCGGCCTTGGCCGCGAGCAACTGGTCGGCCTGCGCACCGAGGCCCTGCTGCACCCGCCCGGCGCCGACGACGCCGACACCGCCTGGTTCGAGCTGGTGCGCGAGCAGCTTGCGCTCCGCGGCGTATGGGAGGGCGAGCTGTGGCATCGCCGTGCCGACGGCAGCACGCTGCCGGGGCAGGTGTCGCTGGTGCGACTGGCCGCGGAAGGCACGGATCCGGGCGAGACCGGCGTGCGCCACGTCGGCTTCTTCAAGGACCTGACCGAAACCGTGGCGGCGCAGAAGCGCATCGAGGAGCTGGCCTTCACCGATGCGCTGACGGGCTTGCCCAACCGCGTGATGCTGGCCGAGCGCCTGGACTTCGCGCTGGCGATGTCGCACCGCCACCAGACACCGTTCGCGCTGCTGTTCCTCGACCTGGACCGCTTCAAGCAGATCAACGACTCGCTCGGTCACGTGTTCGGCGACCGCGTGCTCGTCGAGGTGGCCGAACGGCTGAAGACCTGCCTGCGTCAGATCGACACCGTGGCGCGGCTGGGAGGCGACGAGTTCGTGATGCTGCTGAACCAGACCGACGCGCGCGGCGCCGAGGCCATCGCGCGGCGCGTGCTCGAGGTGCTGGGGCAACCCTTCACGCTGGAGGGCATGAGCTTCAGCGTCACCGCGAGCATCGGCATCGCGATGTACCCGAACGACGGCGAGTCGATGGACGATCTGATCAAGAACGCCGACGCCGCGATGTACCGCGTGAAGGAGCGAGGCCGTGCCGGCTTCCGCTTCTACCAGCCTCAGATGAACGTCGACCTGCTGGCGCGCATGAAGCTGGACCACTCCATGCGCCTGGCGCTGGAGCGCGGCGACTTCCGGTTGCACTACCAGCCGCAGATCGACATCGCCTCGAACGCGGTGGTGGGTGCCGAGGCGCTGCTGCGCTGGCGCGACCCGGGCCTCGGCGACGTGTCGCCGGGCGAGTTCATCCCGGTGGCAGAGGAGAGCGGCTTCATCGTCGCGCTGGGCGAATGGGTGCTGCGCGAGGCGGTGCGGCAGGCCGCGCTGTGGCGTGCGCAGGGCCGCTCGATGGTGGTGTCGGTGAACGTGTCGGCGCTGCAGTTCCAGCAGGCCGACTTCGTCGATCGCGTGGCGACGGCGCTCGCCGAGGCCAAACTGCCGGCGACCTGGCTCGAGCTCGAACTGACCGAGTCGATCCTGATCCGCGATGCCGACGAGGCCCTGCAGCGCCTGCGCGCGCTCGATCGGCTCGGCGTGCAGCTCGCGATCGACGACTTTGGCACCGGCTACTCGAGTCTCGGCTACCTGAAGCGCTTCCCGATCAGGAAGCTCAAGATCGATCGCAGCTTCATCAAGGGCCTGCCGGGCGACGAGAGCGATGCCGGCATCGCGCAGGCGGTGATCCAGGTGGCGCGCGCACTGCGGCTGCGCGTGATCGCCGAGGGCGTGGAGACCATGGCGCAGCGCGATTTCCTGCAGCGCGCCGGCTGCGACGAGATCCAGGGCTTCCTGTTCGCGCCGGCCCTCCCGGTCGCGGAGTTCGAGGCACGGACTGCGACGATGCTCGATCTGCCCAGCGGGGCGAAGGCGCGCGCACTGGCTTGAGCTCCTGAAATACTGTATAAAAATACAGTATTCTGTGGCCCTCATGGCCACGATCCGACCCGCGCCACCGGCCGACCCCATCAAGGGCCGCGGCATCGCCGTGCGCATCGCTCACCGCTATGAGCGCGACGAGCGGGAGACCGTCGACGATGGATGGGAATCACCGGCCGCCGACGATGACGGCGAACGGCCACCGCCGGTGACCCAGGTCAGCGAGGAGCGCGTCAAGACCCTGCTCAGCGCGAACGACTCGCCGGACATTCCCTTCAGTTTGTCGATCAACCCCTACCGCGGCTGCGAGCACGGTTGCAGCTACTGCTATGCGCGGCCGACCCACAGCTACCTGAACCTGTCGCCCGGCCTGGACTTCGAGACCCGGCTGGTCGCCAAGGTCAATGCCGCCGAGCGACTGCGCGCCGAGCTGGGTCGGACGGGCTACCAGCCCAGCGCCATCAACATCGGCTCGGTCACCGACGCTACCAGCCCATCGAGCGGCGGTTGCGCCTCACCCGGGCGGTGCTGGAGGTGCTGACCGCCTGCGAGCACCCATTCAGCATCGTCACCAAGTCGGCCGGCGTCGAACGCGACCTCGACCTCATCGCGCCGGCCGCACGCCGCGGGCAGGCGATGGTGTTCATCAGCGTCACCACGCTCGATGCCGGCCTGTCGCGCCGGCTCGAGCCGCGGGCCGCTTCACCGCAGCGCCGTCTGCAGGCCGTGCAGCGACTGGCCGAGGCCGGCGTCCCGGTGGGCGTGAACGTGGCGCCCATCATCCCCTTCGTCAACGAGCCCGAGATCGAGCGCCTCGTCGAGGCCGCCGCGCGGGCCGGGGCGAAGTCCATCCATTACACCGTGCTGCGCCTGCCCTGGGAGGTGGCGCCGCTGTTTCGCCAGTGGCTGGAGCAGCACGTGCCGGAGCGCGCGGCGCGCGTGATGGCGCGGGTGCGGGAGATGCGCGGCGGCAAGGACTACGACGCCGACTTCGCCACCCGCATGAAGGGCGACGGGCCGTGGGCCGACCTGATCCGCCAGCGCGTGCGCAAGGCCGAGGCACGACAGGGCCTGGTGCGCGAGCGCGTGGTGCTCGACACGAGTCGCTTCCGCCCGCCGTCCGGCGATCCGGCGCAGCAGACGCTGTTCTGAAGCCTGCGCCTCCCGTCTTTACGCTTTCTTGATGCGCCCGGCGCAGCTTTGTACGCCGTCCTGAGGCGGCGATTCCTAGCATCTCGTGCATGGAAATCATCGTTGTCCGGAGGTGCACATGGACGTCGTGATGCTGGGGCTGCTGGCCCTGTTCGTCGTGGCGATCGCGGGGCTGGTGCGGGTCTGCGATTCGCTTGGAGACTGGTCGTGAGCGGCCTCTACCTGCTCGGCGGCGCGATCGCCGCCGGCCTGCTGGGCTACCTGCTGCACGCCCTGCTGAAGGCCGAGGACTACTGATGAACTCGCAGGCCTGGATCCAGCTCGCGATCTTCCTCGCGCTGCTGATGCTGGTGGCCTGGCCACTGGGCCGCTGGCTCGCGGCGGTGGCGGAAGGGCGCCTGCCGCAGGCGCTCGCGCCGTTCTGCCGTGTCGAGACGGCGCTCTACCGCGCGGCCGGCATCGACGCCGCAGTCGGCATGGGCTGGAAGGCCTATGCACTCGCGCTGCTCGCCTTCAATGCGCTGGGCGCGCTGGCGGTCTATGCGCTGCAGCGGCTGCAGGGCGGGCTGCCGCTGAACCCCCAGGGACTGCCCGGCGTCGGCGCCGACTCGTCACTCAATACCGCGGTCAGCTTCGTCAGCAATACCAACTGGCAGGGCTATGCCGGCGAAACGACGATGAGCTACCTGACGCAGATGCTCGCGCTCGGGGTGCAGAACTTCCTGTCGGCCGCGACCGGCATCGCGGTGGCCTTCGCGCTGATCCGCGGCTTTGCCGCGCGCTCGTCGTCGGCCATCGGCAACTTCTGGGTCGATGTGACGCGCATCACCGTCTACGTGCTGCTGCCACTGTCGCTGGTGTTCGCGGTCTTCCTGGTGAGCCAGGGCGTGATCCAGAACGTCCAGCCCTACCAGGACGTGTCGACCCTGGAGGGCGCGGCGAGCCCCCCGCAGACGCTGGCGATGGGCCCGGTGGCGTCGCAGGAGGCGATCAAGATGATCGGCACCAACGGCGGCGGCTTCTTCAACGCCAACTCGGCGCACCCCTACGAGAACCCGACGCCGCTGTCGAACTTCGCGCAGATGCTGGCGATCTTCCTGATCCCGGCAGGCCTCGTGTTCGCCTTCGGTCGCCTGGTGGGCGACGTGCGCCAGGGCGGCGCGCTGCTGGCGGCGATGACGGTGATGTTTGTGCTGGCGGTCGTCACCGTCACGAGCCTGGAACAGCGGGGCCATCCGCAGCTGGCCGCGCTGGGCGTCGACCCGGTGGCGAGCGCGCTGCAGGCGGGCGGCAACATGGAGGGCAAGGAGGCGCGCTTCGGCATCGCGGCCTCGGCGCTGTTCGCAGCCATCACCACCGCGGCCTCCTGTGGCGCGGTGAACGCGATGCACGACTCGTTCATGCCGCTCGGCGGCGCGGTGCCGCTGCTGCTGATCCAGCTCGGCGAGGTGGTGTTCGGCGGCGTCGGCTCCGGCCTGTACGGCATGCTGGTGTTCGCGATCCTGGCCGTCTTCATCGCCGGGTTGATGATCGGCCGCACGCCGGAGTACCTGGGCAAGAAGATCGAGCCCTACGAGATGAAGATGACGGCCGTCGTCATCCTCGTCACGCCGCTGCTGGCGCTGCTGGGCACGGCCGTCGCGCTCACCGCCCCCACCGGCCCGGCGGGAATGGGCAACCCGGGGCCGCACGGCTACACCGAGATCCTCTACGCGCTCAGCTCGGCGGCCAACAACAACGGCAGCGCCTTCGCCGGTCTGTCGGCCAACACGCCGTTCTACAACCTGCTGCTCGCGGTGGCCATGTGGTGCGGCCGCTTCGGCGTGATCGTGCCGGTGCTGGCGATCGCCGGCAGCCTGGCGGCCAAGAAGCGCCTGCCGGTCACGGCCGGCACGCTGCCCACCCACGGGCCGCTGTTCGTCGTGCTGCTGATCGGCGCGGTGCTGCTGGTCGGGTTGCTGAACTATGTGCCGGCGCTGGCGCTGGGCCCGGTGGTCGAGCACCTGATGCAGGCCGCGGCACGCTGAGCCGGCGGAGAACCCCATGAACAACGACAGGACCTCCCTCGCGCTCCTCGACCCCGTGCTGCTGCGGCCGGCCATCGGCGCGGCATTCCGCAAGCTCGATCCGCGCCTGCAGTGGCGCAACCCGGTGATGCTGGTGGTCTACGTCGGCAGCCTGCTGACCACCGGGCTCGGCGTCCAGGCGCTGCTCGGTGCTGGCGAGGCGCCGCCGGCCTTCATCCTGGCGGTGGCCACGGGGCTGTGGTTCACGGTGCTGTTCGCCAACTTCGCCGAGGCGCTGGCCGAGGGCCGCAGCAAGGCGCAGGCCGCCTCGCTGCGTGGCATGAAGCGCAAGGGGATCGCGAAGAAGCTCGAGCAGCCGCGCCATGGGTCGTCGTGGCACCCGATGCCGGCCGATGAACTGCGCCGGGGCGCCGTGGTGCTGGTGGAGGCCGGCGACACGATCCCGCTCGACGGCGAGGTGATCGAGGGCGCGGCCTCGGTCGACGAAAGCGCGATCACCGGCGAATCCGCGCCGGTGATCCGCGAGTCCGGTGGCGATTTCGCATCGGTGACCGGCGGCACGCGCGTGCTGTCCGACTGGCTGGTGGTGCGCATCTCGGTGAACCCGGGCGAGGCCTTTCTCGACCGCATGATCTCCATGGTGGAAGGCGCGAAACGCCAGAAGACGCCGAACGAGATCGCGCTGAACATCCTGCTGATCACGCTGACCCTCGTGTTCCTGGTGGTCGTGGTGACGTTGCTGCCGATGTCGATCTTCGCCGTGGAGACGGCGAAACAGGGCACGGCAGTGACCCTCACCGCGCTGGTCGCGCTGCTGGTGTGCCTGATCCCGACGACCATCGGCGCACTGCTGTCGGCCATCGGCGTCGCCGGCATGAGCCGCATGATGCAGGCCAACGTGATCGCCACCTCGGGGCGCGCGGTCGAGGCAGCCGGCGACGTCGACGTGCTGCTGATGGACAAGACCGGCACCATCACGCTCGGCAACCGGCAGGCCTCGGCCTTCCTCGCGGCGCCAGGCGTGAGCGAGCCGGTGCTGGCCGGTGCGGCCCAGCTCGCGTCGCTCGCCGACGAGACGCCCGAGGGGCGCAGCATCGTGGTGCTGGCCAAGCAGAAGTTCCGCCTGCGCGAGCGCGAACTCGCGGCGCTGGGCGCGAGCTTCGTGCCGTTCAGTGCGCAGACCCGCATGAGCGGCGTGGACTGCACCATCGACGGCGCGGCGCGGCAACTGCGCAAGGGTTCGGGCGAGGCGATCCGCCAGTGGGTCGAGGCGCAGCACGGCCAGTTTCCGGCCGAGGTGCAGCGCATCGCCGACGAGGTGGCGCGCCGGGGCAGCACGCCGCTGCTTGTGGCGCAGTCCGACGGGCGGGGCGGGCAGGGCGGGCAGGGCGCGCGCGTGCTCGGCGTCGTGGAACTGAAGGATGTCGTCAAGGGCGGCATCAAGGAGCGCTTCGCCGAGCTGCGCCGCATGGGCATCCGCACCGTGATGATCACCGGCGACAACCGGCTCACCGCGGCGGCGATCGCGGCCGAGGCCGGCGTCGACGACTTCCTGGCCGAGGCCACGCCGGAGGCCAAGCTGAAGCTGATCCGCGACTACCAGGCCGAGGGGCGGCTGGTCGCGATGACCGGTGACGGCACCAACGACGCGCCGGCGCTGGCCCAGGCCGACGTGGCGGTGGCCATGAACACCGGCACGCAGGCCGCGAAGGAGGCCGGCAACATGGTCGACCTCGACTCCAACCCGACCAAGCTGCTGGAGATCGTCGAGACCGGCAAGCAACTGCTGATGACGCGCGGCTCGCTGACCACCTTCTCGATCGCCAACGACGTGGCGAAGTACTTCGCCATCATCCCGGCGGCCTTCGCCAGCACCTACCCGCAGTTGCAGTCGCTCGACGTGATGCATCTCGCCAGCCCGTCGTCGGCCATCCTGTCGGCGGTGATATTCAACGCCGTGGTGATCGTGTTCCTGATCCCGCTCGCGCTGAAGGGCGTAGCCTATCGCGCCATCGGCGCGGCCGCGCTGCTGCGTCGCAACGTGCTGGTCTACGGCCTGGGCGGGCTGGTGGTGCCTTTCGCCGGCATCAAGGCGATCGACCTGCTGCTCGGTGTGGCGCACCGGGTCTGACACGGAGATCTCGACATGAAAACCCTGCTGCGCGCCTCGCTGGTGCTGTTCCTTTCGTTGACGTTGCTGACCGGTGTCGCCTATCCGCTGCTCGTCACCGGGCTCGGCCAGGTGCTGTTCCCGGCGCAGGCGGCCGGCAGCCTGCTGTTCCGGGACGGCCGGCCCATCGGCTCGTCGCTGATCGGCCAGCCGTTCGGTGCGGCCCGCTACATCTGGGGCCGTCCGTCGGCCACCGCGCCGACGCCGAACAACGCCCAGGCCTCCGGAGGATCGAACCTGGGGCCGTCGAATCCGGTGCTGCTGCAGGCCGTCGAGGCGCGCATCGCGGCGCTCCGGGCGGCGGACCCCGGCAACACCCTGCCGATCCCGGTCGATCTGGTCACGGCTTCGGCGAGCGGGCTCGATCCGGAGATCAGCCTGGCCGGCGCCCGCTACCAGGCCGCTCGGGTGGCCCGGGCGCGCGGCCTGAGCGAAGCCGAGGTGCTGGCGCTCATCGATCAGCATGCCCGGGGCCGGTGGTTCGGCTTCCTCGGCGAGCCGCGCGTCAACGTCCTGGCGCTGAATCTGACGCTGGACGGGCGGCGGCCCTGAGGGGTCCTTCCGAGGCCGTCGCGCGCGAAGCACAATCGCCCATGCTCATCAATTGCGTGGCCTACCAGGACGGCAGCAAGCTCGCGGACCTGCCCGTCGAACAGATCAGCGACTACATCTCGCGGCCCGGCTGCTTCGTCTGGGTCGCTCTGCAGGACGCCAGCACCGAGGAGCTGGAGGAGATGCGCCACGAGTTCGGCCTGCACGAACTCGCGGTCGAGGACGCGCAGCACGGCCACCAGCGTCCCAAGATCGAGGAGTACGGCAACTCGATGTTTGCCGTGCTGCATCTCGTCGAGGCGGTGGGCCAGGACCTGAACGTCGGCGAGGTCGACGTGTTCGTCGGGCCCAACTACGTGCTGTCGGTGCGCAACCGCAGCACGCAGGGCTTCCTCGGCGTGCGCGACCGCTGCGAGCGCGAGCCGCACCTGCTCAAGCGCGGATCCGGCTTCGTGCTGTACGCGCTGATGGACGCGGTGGTCGACCGCTACTTCCCCATCATCGACACGTTCGAGTCCGAGCTCGAGACCATCGAGGAGCAGATCTTCGTCAAGGGCACGGCGCGGACCAACATCGAGCGGCTCTACGACCTGAAGCGTCGCGTGATGGTGCTCAAGCACGCGGTCGCACCGCTGCTGGAGGCAGCGGCCAAGCTGCACGGCGGCCGGGTGCCGCAGATGTGCGCCGGCACGCAGGAATACTTCCGCGACGTGGTGGACCACCTGACACGCATCAACGCCTCGATCGAGTCGATCCGCGACACGGTGGGCACCGCGATCCACGTCAACCTGTCGATGGTGGCGATCGAGGAGAGCGAGGTCACCAAGCGTCTGGCGGCCTGGGCCGGCATCTTCGCGGTGGCGACCGCCTTCGCCGGCATCTGGGGCATGAACTTCGACTCCATGCCGGAGCTGAAGTGGAAGTGGGGCTACCCCCTGGCGCTGGCGCTGATCGCGTCGACCTGCGGTTTCGTGTGGTGGCGCTTCCGGCGGTCGGGCTGGCTGTGAGGACGACCACTTCCGTTGCGGCTGCGCCGCTCCCCCTCCAGGGAGCGACGCTGACGGGCCGGCGGAGCCGGACCCGCAGCGTCCGCGGGTGAGACAACGTGGCGGCGTGGGTGCCGTATGACCGAATCGCGGCCCGATCCTGACCAACTGCTGGTGCAACTTCGCGACGTCGAGGCGCGGGCCGCGCGCGGCAGGCTGCGTATCTACTTCGGTGCGTCGGCCGGGGTCGGCAAGACCTGCGCCATGCTGACGGCGGCGCGCAAGCTGCGCGACGACGGCGTCGACGTGCTGGCCGGGGTGGTGGAGACGCACGGCCGCGCCGAGACGCAGGCACTGCTGCACGGCCTGGAACTGTTGCCGCCGGCCGTGGTGCGCCACCGCGACCGCATGCTGCCGGAGTTCGACCTCGACGCCGCGCTGGCGCGCCGGCCCGCACTGCTGCTGGTCGACGAGCTGGCCCACTCCAACGTCTCAGGCTCGCGCCACCCCAAGCGCTGGCAGGACGTGGAGGAACTGCTCGATGCCGGCATCGACGTCTACACCACGCTCAACGTGCAGCACCTGGAGAGCCTGAACGACGTGGTGGGCGGCATCACCGGCATCCGCGTGCACGAGACCCTGCCCGACACCTTCTTCGATCGCGCCGACGAGGTTGTACTGGTCGACACGCCGGCCGACGAGCTGATCGAGCGGCTCAAGGCCGGCAAGGTCTACCTGCCGGCGCAGGCGGAGCGGGCGGTCGGGCACTTCTTCCGCAAGGGCAACCTGATGGCGCTGCGCGAGCTGGCGCTGCGGCGCACCGCCGACCGCGTCGAGGACGACGTGCAGGCCTATCGCGTCGAGCAGGCCATCGCGCCGGTGTGGAAGACCGAGGCCGCGCTGCTGTGCTGCATCGGGCCGCGCGACGACTCCGACCACGTGGTGCGCAGTGCCGCGCGCCTGGCGCAGCAGCTCGCGGTGGCCTGGCACGCGGTCTACGTCGAGACACCGGCGCTGCAGCGCCTGCCGGCCGCGCAGCGCGAGCGCATCCTGCAGACGGTGAAGCTCGCCGGCGAGCTGGGCGCGGTCACGGCGGTGCTGTCGGCGCAGGATGTGGCGACCGCGCTGGCCGCGCATGCGCGCGAGCACAACCTCTCCAAGCTGCTGATGGGCCACAACCGCGAACGCCCCTGGTGGCGGCGCGACACCTTCTCGCAGCGGCTGGCGCGGCTGGCGCCCGACGTGGATCTGATCGAAGTCGGCGAAGGCCAGCGACACGCCATGCCGGTGACGCGCGAGCGCCAGGGAGAAGGCCGCCTCGCGCCCGGCCGGCCCGAGGGCTACCTCTGGGCGGCGGCGGCCTGCGCCCTGACCACGCTGGTGGCGCTGCCCCTGCAGCCGGTGTTCGAGCTCGCCAACATCGTGATGCTGTTCCTGCTCGCGGTGGTGGGCGTGGCGCTGCGCTTCGGCCGCGGCCCAGCGGTGCTGGCGGCCTTCCTGAACGTCGCCGCCTTCGACTTCTTCTTCGTCGTACCGCAGCTGTCGTTCGCGGTGTCCGACGTGCAGTACCTGCTGACGTTCGCGGTGATGCTGGTGGTCGGGCTGCTCACCGGCCAGCTCACCGCCGGCCTGCGCTACCAGGCCAGCGTCGCAACGCACCGCGAGGCGCGCTCGCGGGCGCTGTTCGAACTGGCCCGCGACCTGTCGGGTGAACTGCTGACCGACCAGGTCGTCCACACGGCCGAACAGGCGATCGAACGTGAATTCCGGGGCCGCGCGCGCACCTTCCTGCAGGACGAGGCGGGTCGCCTGCAGTGGCCGCGCAGCGGCGCCGATGCGCCCGGCCTGGACCTCGGCACGGCCCAGTGGGTGCTCGACCACGGCGACGCGGCCGGACTCGGGACCGACACCCTGCCCGGCACCGCCTGGCTCTACCTGCCGCTGAAGGCGCCGATGCGCTCGCGCGGCGTGCTGGCGCTGCAGCCCACGCAGCCGCGGCTGCTGCTGGTCCCCGAGCAGCGCCGCCAGCTCGAGACCTTTGCGGTGCTGACCGCGATCGCCCTGGAGCGCGTGCACTACGTCGAGGTGGCGCAGCAGGCGACGGTCCAGATCGAGTCGGAGCGCCTGCGCAACTCGCTGCTGTCGGCGCTGTCGCACGACCTGCGCACGCCGCTGGCGGCGCTCTACGGCCTGGCCGACACCCTGGTCGACGGCACGCAGGGCGAGGCGCAGGAGATGGCGCGGGCACTCGGCGCGGAGGCGCGGCGCCTGAACGCGATGGTCGGCAAGCTGCTCGACATGGCGCGACTGCAGAGCGGCGCGGTGCAACTCGACCGGCAGTGGCAGCCGATCGAGGAGGTGGTGGGTAGCGCGCTGCGCTCGCTTGGCCCGGCCCTGGCGCGCCACCCGGTGCGCACCGAGCTGCCGGATGGCCTGCCGCTGGTGTGCTTCGATGCGGCGCTGATCGAGCGCGTGCTGTGCAACCTGCTGGAGAACGCCGCGAAGTACACGCCCTCCGGCAGCGCGGTGACGATCGGCGCCCGGGTGCAGGGCGAGGAGTTGGTCGTCAGCGTGAGCGATCTTGGCCCTGGCCTGCCGGCTGGCCGAGAGGAGGCGCTGTTCGAGAAGTTCGTGCGCGGCGAGCGCGAGTCGGCCACCGCCGGCGTGGGCCTGGGCCTGGCGATCTGCCGCGCGATCGTCGAGGCGCACGGCGGCCACATTCGCGCGGGCCGAGGCGACGGCCCG
>NZ_AZSN01000096.1:0-14506 GCF_000576225.1 Methylibium sp. T29-B
TTTTCGGTCGGCGTCAACATCGAGGAAGCTTCAGGGAGTGCTTCTACATCGTCCCGGACTACCAGCGCGAGTACGTCTGGACGGACAAGGAAGTGCATCAGCTGCTGGAGGACATCGGCGAGCAGATCGATGCGAGCACCACGCGGGAATACTTCATCGGCACCGTGCTGGTGTCGCCGACCGATCAGAAGAACCACTACGAGGTGATCGACGGCCAGCAGCGCCTGACCACCTTCTTCCTGCTGCTGTGTGCCCTGAAGCATCTGTTCCAGGGCGAACCGCAGCGGCAGATGATTGCCGGGCTGATCTCGACCAGCTACGTGGACAGCGACGGCGAGGTGTGCACCACCCTGAAGCTGGAGCCGCGTTACGAGAGCGCGGGCGAAGTGATGGCCAAGCTCGTGGAGCTGGACGCCGAACCGATGGCCGTGCGCGCAGGCATCCAGGCTTCGGGCATCGCCAGCTTTGGCTCGCTGGAGAATCTGGTCAATGCCTACAGCACGCTGTATCGCTACCTGAAGGACAACTACGACGACACGGCCAAGCTGAAGAAGTATTGGGGCTATCTGGCCAACAACGTGGTGTTCATCCAGATCTCCACCGATGTCAGCAGCGCGCTGAAGATTTTCGAGACCATCAACGAGCGCGGCGTGGGCCTGAACCCGATGGACTTGCTCAAGAACCTGCTGTTCACGCAGGTCAAGCAAACGCAGTTCACCCAGCTCAAGGACGAGTGGAAGAAGATCACCAAGCCGCTGGAGAAGGAGAAGGAAAAGCCGCTGCGCTTCCTGCGCTACTTCCTGATGGCCAACTACGTCATCAAGAACGAACGCGGCGATGCGGTGGTGCGCGAGGACGAGATCTACGACTGGTTCATCGCCAAGGGCAACGCGGCGCTGTGCGATTACGAGGGCAAGCCCTTCGAGTTCGTTCGCAAGGTGATCCGCAACGTCGAGCACTACCTGGCCTTTGCCAACGGGCTGGGCAATGACGGCAAGCCTAGTCTGGCGATGGACAGCCTGAAGCGGCTGGCCGGTGGTGCATTCAGCTTGCACTACGTCTTGCTGCTGGCGGCGGCGAACTTTCCGAAACCGCTGTTCGATCACTTCGTGGCGCAGCTGGAGAGCTTCCTCTTCTACTACATCTTCACCAAGACGCCGACCAAGGATCTGGAACGCAGCTTCTCGCAATGGGCCGATGAGCTGCGTGCAATCGCCGAGGCCAGCGATCCGGTGAAGCAGAAGGTTCAGCTCAACGCATTCGTCGCCGACCGCTTCGAGAAGAACATGGCGGGCAAGTCGCAGGAGCTGGCCGACGCCCTCAAGCGCTTCACGCTGCATTCGATGCAGCAGTACCGCACACGCTACTTGCTCGCGCGACTGACCCAGCACGTAGAGATGTCGTTCAACGGGCTGAAGGTACCAGGTAGCTTGGAGCCCTTCACCAAGCTGGAAATCGAACACATCCTGCCCGACAACCCGAAGGCGGAACTGCGTGCGACGTGGGCGGCAGAGAACCCGAACGCGGTCTACGACGACTACAAGAATCGCCTCGGCAATCTGACTTTGCTGGAGAAGCCGATCAACATCGTCGCGGGGAACGACTTCTACGCGGCCAAGCAGGTCGAGTATGGCAAGAGCGGCAACTACCTGACCCGCAGTCTGGTGGCGCTGACCGACGTCGGACAGAACACATCGATTTCCCGGATCAACACCAAGCTGGCGGCTTTTCCTGCGTGGAATGCCGCATCCATCGAAAAGCGCCATGGGCTGCTCATCACGCTGGCGCAGGAAGTCTGGAAAACGACGACCATCGACGTCTGATCACGGCGCGGGTGAAGGGGTTTGCTTTGCCGCCCCCATCTCGCTGACCCACGCCTGCAACGCCCTCAGTTGCTCGGCGTTCTCGTGGCAGATCTGGTAGTTGGCGGCGACGGTTCCGGCGACGGCAGAGAGCGCAATGCCTGCGGCGGCCGCATCAGCATCTCGGGCGGGTTCGGGCAACTCACCGGCGGCGGCAGCGTCGTGCAGGCGCACAAAGCCACGGTTGATAGTGCAAGCGGCATCGACTTGAACGGGCACATAGACGGGAACCTCCTTGAAGATGGTGTCGCCCTTCTCGCGGATGACGCGGACGCGGTCGACGTACTGGGTGACAACCTTGACGGTGGCTTGCGCCTGCCGCTCGCGGGCAGCGGCGGCTTGAAGGGTTTGTTGCTGGATGGCGGCGTCCCATTGCGCTTGAACGTGGCTCGCACCCTTGATCCAGCCAAAGCCAACCAGGGCGACGCCGAGCGCCGCGAGGGCCAGCAGCCGGTACGGCCACGGAATCAGGGTCACGACGCTCCCCGATGCACTGCCGGTATTCGGCTTCTCGCCGTGTAGCCAGCCCACCACATAGCCGCGCGTTGGTGGGCAGCGCGCAGTCTTTTCCCTGGAAGAAGCGCCAGCGCAGCAGCTCGGCACAGGCTCCCGCGTAGTCCTCGGCGTTGAGTTTCCTGACCAGCGTGGACTGGCAGAACGCGCGGCTGCCGACGTTGTAGGAAAAGCTCACCAGGGCGTCGTACTCGTGCTGGGCCAGCGGCACGGTTACGCATTGTTTGAGCGCACCCTCAAACTGCTGCACATCGGTGAGCGCTCGAGCCAGCGCCTTCGGCGGCGTGGTGGTGTCGCCGATCTTCACCCCGGTGGTGGTGCCGAACCCGATGGTCGGCACATCTCCCTTGACCGGAATCACCGCGCGGTCGGTGTAGCCCTCGTGCAGCACGATGCCGACCAGCGCGGCAGCGGACAGCGTCAACGCGGCAACGGTGCGTCTTTGCGGCGGCCGGATCATCGGTGCATCTCCGGCTGTGCCACGATGCGGGCCACGGTCGCGCCGATGCTGGCGGCGAAGGCCAGCAGCACGAATGCGCCACGCGGCAGCACGTCGCCCAACAGCGGCACCACCACTTCCGCCGCCGTGAAAGCAGTGGCCAGTAGCGAGAAGCGGATGCTCCAGGCCTGTCGCATTACGCGCCGCCAGTCGTCCAAAAGGCAGATCTTCGGCTTGGCGGTCATTGCACGCCTCCCATCAGCTTCAACTTGATGGCGGCCCCCACCAGCAGCGCGGCCAGGATGCCGGTGGTCACGACCTTGACGGTGGTCTGCCACGCCGTTCTGCGGGCATCGCGCCACGCTTCCAGCAAATCGCGCAGTTCGCGGATGTCCTTCGCAGCACTGCCGTTCTCCAGCCCGAGATGGGCAAGGCAGCGCTCGGCTCCGCGTTCAGCGGCACGGTCGAGCAGTTCGTCGAAGTCCTCGCGGCGCAGCAGAAGCATGTTTTCTACGAGCGTGGCCGGTTGTTGTTCTGGTTCAGTCATTGCGGGTCTCCAGAAAAGCAAAACCCGCCTCGCAGGCGGGTTGCTGATGGGTCAGAAAAAGTGAGTTCAGATGGCGATGCCTGCGCTCCAGCCGGTGGACTTGTAGGCCGAGAGCTTGGCCTCGTCCTCGATGTAGCAAAGCCAGCCGATCTTGGGCGCGTGGTACTCCCAGGCATCGGCAATTCGCACAGCGATCTGGTTGGTTTTGCCTGCCCACGCGCCCGTGGCGGCAGCAGGCACGATGTAGCGGTCGCCGTTCGCGGGGCTGACCGGTGGCGTGGCCAGGTCACGGTCTTTCACGGACAGGCCGACCACTGCGCCGAGGCGCTTGAGGTTGGCATCCATGCCGGTGTCCCAGCCGCTCTCGCCGAGCGTCCAGCCGTAATTGAGTCCAAGGTTCGGGTCGGTCGATGACATGCTTATCTCCAGAGGGGGGCGGCTTGCCGGATACGCCTGACGGCTTCCTGGTCGCCGGTTCGGTGGCTTTGCTGCGGGTGTTGTCGCCAATGCCGCCCAACGATGGGCAGGTACAGCACGCCGCCGCGCTTGGCTACGAGCAGGGTCAGCAGCCAGTCGGCGAAGTTGTTGAGGTCGGTGGTTTCCTTGAGTACGGCTTCGACGACGGATCGACGCATCACGATCAGGCCGTGCACGTGGCTGGCGCTGTTGGCGTGCTGCCAACGGCTGTAGGCCAGACGCCGCACCGCGATGTCCTGGCCGCTTTCGTCGGTCAGTGCTTCGTCGGTGTAGGCCATCACGGCTCGCGGGCAGGCATCCAGTGCATCAGCCAACTGCGTGAAGGCATTGGCTTCGTACAGATCGTCGGGATCGACAAAGGACACCAGCGGCAAGGTGCCTTGTGCATAGCCTTCTGCGCGTGCCTCACCGATACGGCCTGGAATGCCGGGCAGAACGTGCAACTGGATCGGCGCACCTTCAAGACTGGCGATGCAGGCCTCACGCCATTCGACAGGCTCGTTCAGGGTGAGTAGATGAGCATCAATCCGCGGCTCCATCACACACCTCCCCAATACTGTCCCCAGCGCAGGCCGTAGCCCGCGCGATCCATGACCCGCACCTGCGGCTGCCAGTTGCTCAAACCATCGCGCTCGGCACTGATCTCCACCGTGATGCGGTCACCCAGCGCACCGGCATCCAGCGCGGCCACGGCTGATGTCCAGACGTAGGTGGTGCCAAGCAGTCCCGTTTCCGTGTGCACCAGCACGTTGTTGCGATTGCGGATACGCAGCGTGTAGGTCACACCCAGTTCTGGCCCGATGTCGCCTTCGTCTTGCTGCACGAGGTAGGCGGTCTGCTGCGTGCGGTCGCGGTGGGCCCACGCGATGGTGAGATCACCGGTCACCACGGCAGGCTCGGTCTGGCCATTGAGACGGATGCGACCAGGCGGATACGGCAATGCCTGCCGACCGGCCAGCACCAGCGGCTGACCATTGGCGGCCAGCACAGGATCGCCCTGATCGGTCGACGTGCGAGGAATCGCGCCCACGAACACCGACTCGCCCGGGGCGCGCTCCGCACCTTCCGATGCCAGCCATTCACCTACCCCAATGAGGCGGGTTCCCGCCGTGTGCGAATGAGGTGTGGTGTCGAGCACGCCGCGTGCAAGGTCAACCGTGGCCGCAGTGGTATCGAAGTCCAGGACAGCGACGGCTTCGCGGATTTCACCGCTGCCATCGACCAGATAGGCGTAGTCGCCCACGGTCAGCCTTTCCGGCTGGCTGATGGCGGTCACCGGCACACCGATGGCATCGGCCTCACTGGCAGGCAAGGCCGCATCGAGCGTGAACAATGGCGCGTAGTCTTCGCTGGCCACACTGGCGATCTCGTCTGCGGACGCGCCGGTGGCGAGCTGCCAGTTCAGTTGCCCCACACCACCGGCAGCAACCAATGCACCGACTGCGGCATCGGTGTCGGTCAGGTAATCCAGCTCAGCACGCGACAAGGTGCGCGCCAGTTCCCAGTACGGAATCTCCACCGCCACGATCTGCGCGGGCGGCAGCGGCTCCAGCGTCGGCTCATCGATGATGGGCGGCGGCGGGGCGAGCACCGCGTTATCCAGCCCGAACACATCCTCCATCGCCTCGATGCGCCACTCAGATGACCCCAATGTGCCGGTATCGATGCCGGTCACGCGCACCACCATCTGGTCGATGCCCAAGCGCGGCCAGTTGAGCAGGAACACGTCACCGGGCAGCGGCGCGCGTTCCAGCGTGTCGCGTGCCACGGTCAGACTCATCCGGGCCAGGGGTGACCCCAAGGCACGCAGATCCCGCAGCGCCAGCCGTGCGGCCAGCGGCCCGTAGTTGACGCCCGGGTAGTCGCGGCGCTGATTTATCACGCCGCCTTGCAACTGGATCGCGGCGAGGTTTTCCACGGTGACGGTGGTGTCACCGCCGGTTTGCCAGTCGGTGTAGACCACGGTCAGCTCGTTGGGCAGCTCACCCCACTGAGCACGCTCGAAGCGTTCCAGCCGCACGATCTCGTCCGGCCCCAGTTGCGGCAGACTGTCGACCCAGTAGTCGTCGCGCAGCAGCTTGAGCTCGAACGTGCCTTGCTCCGGATCGGTATAGAGAATGCCGCCGATGTGGTCGATGACCTGGCCGATGAAACTCTCGATGGGCTGCTGGCGTGTCCAGATCAGATTCAGACCAAAGCCTTCATCCGACAGGGCCCACGCTGCATTCCAGAAGCTCCAGCCGATGCTGTCCTGCGGGTAGCCCATGCCCCAGTGCGGGTCGGTCAGGCATTGCACCAGGATGTGGGCCGGGTTCATGCCGACACTGATCTCGCGGCCCTGATCGTCATCCCAGGCCCGCACTTCGGCGTTCCACTCCATCCACGGAGAGTCGTGCCAGCCTGCCGTGAAGCGGCGCACGCGCACTGCCCACGGCTTGATGTAGGGATTGTTGGCGGCGAACAGAATCTGCCGCGCCACCAGTGACAGCACGCCCCGGAAGGCCGGAATAGCGCTGCCGATGCGCGCCATCAGATAGTCGTTGCGTCCCTGTCCAGGGTCACCAGGCAATACATCGATGTTGCCGACCACGCCACCTTCACGCTCGTCACCACCAAACAGCGTGGGCTTGTTGATACTGAGGGTGGTCAGGCCGTGTCCGCTGGACAGCGGCCCACGGTCGGCATCACCCCACGCGGTGCGGTCGCCCATCTGGATCTCCTGCACGGCATCGACCGGCCCTTGGCACAGCACCAGGTGCAATCCCATCCGGTAGCGGTAGCCGACGGTTTGTTTCTTGCTGCTGCCGCCCATCAGTCGTGCTCCCGCCGGATGCGCGCGTGCTCCACCACCCGCAAGGCCATCGCGTCGCCGGTAGCCAGCAAGGTGTCGGCAGCACAGCCGTCACGCAGAAAGGCGCGGAAGTCCAGGTCGTGACGGGCGAACCAGACGCGTGTGCCGTTCACGCACAGGCCCACGGCGCGCACATCGTCGATGGTGACGGTCACATCCGTGCTCATTTCTTGCCTCCTTTCTTGCGGATCGGATCGGCTGCGAGATCGCCGTACCAGACCACGTTGCACCGCGCAGCAGCACGGTGCCAAAGACGACGGGAATCGGGCGGCCTTCTTCTGCGGTGGGGGCATCGACGTCGGACAGCGATGCCGGTTTGGGCTCGGGTGGTTTCGGGGCGAGCGCGACCGAAACCAGCGCCGCCACCACGATGACGACGAGGTACCACATGGAAGTTCTCCGGAAGGGTCAGAACACGCCCGTCGAAAACGGGTTCTTGCTCGGGATGGCAGGAAAGCCGCCGTAGTTGTCGAGGTTGCCGAAGCGCTCGGCACAGGTGGTCGTGCTGTGATCGCAGCCGACGGTCAGCAACACTTCCGTGCCGGGCTCAAGGGCTGTTGGGTAAAGCAGTTCGACGCCGCTGCCGTAGTCGCTGATGATCATGTGGCGCGCACCCTCCGGCGTTTGCAGCCAGCCGCCGGCCAGGCCGCCGCTGACCTCACCCGGCACACCACCATCGAGCTCGACACTGCGGCCATACACCTCCAGGACGAAGGCGCTGGCTGTAATCGGCGACGCCCCGCAAGCAGTGGAATACAGAACGTGGGAGCACTTGCGGCTGTAGAGCTTGCGCAGGCCGATGCGCTTCAAACTGACTTGCGCGGACTCGCAGCGGATGCGGGCGGCGTCGGCGTCGATTTCGACCCCCAGCACCCGGCCCATCCAGCGCGTGCCCGACAGCCACCAGTAGTCGCCCCAGGTATCTCGTTGCCCGAGGCGCAAGGTAACCGAGGTGGTTTCGCCGGTCAGCGCGGTAGCCAGTAGATGGCGAACCAGCTCGCCATTGGGTGGCAGCTTCAGTTCCAGCGCCGACTTTGCGGCTTCGGCACCCAGTGCCAGTTCGTTACGCTCGATGGACAGGCTGGTGTACAGCGTGCCGTCGAGATCGACGTCGAACTCGTGCGGGGTCAGATAGAACTGCGCGCTGTTGCTGGCGAAGGCGTAAAGCTCGACTTCCAGCAATGGGTTCTGGCTCATCGTGCTTACTCTCCCTCGTAGGTTTGACGGTCATTGCCGCGTGGTTCGGGCAACTGGCGCGCGGTCAGGGTGATCTCCACCAGCGTCGGGCTGTGCCAATACAAGTCGATGGCGTCGTGGTCGAGGCGGCAGCGCACGAGCCGAATGACGCGGCTGCCTTCGGGCACCCAGTCGTCGAGGCCCGAGCGCAGCACCAGCACACCACCCTGATCCAGATGGCAGGTCGCCGTCAGGGCATATTGCTGATAGCCGTCCGGATGCACGATCAAGCAGGCGGCGGGACGATGCCAAAAATCCGAAATTCGCGCAGAGAGGTCTTTGCCATCCACACGCAGGAAGCCATCTTCGGGATCGGCCTCTGCGGTCACCCACAGGATCGGGGCCAAGCCATCGGGCAGCCAGAACGCTTCCAGGCGGCCTTGGGTGCGCCACAACCGCGCCCGCCAGATTTCGATTTCATCGAGTGAACTGGCCAGATAGCGCCGCTGCAAAGTCGTGGTCGCCCACGGATCGTCCCGGCGCACCCACGGATCTGCGGGCGAAAAATCCTGGCGGGTGATCGTCGCTTGCGCGACGGCCGTCGGATCGTCACGCCAGTTGCCATCGGGCCAGACTGGAATCTCGTCCAGCCACGGGTCATCCGAGCCATCCGTGTCCGGCATCTGCGCGGGCGTGATCGACGCCGTCACGCTGCCGCCCACTGTCCCCGGCACCCATTGGGTGAGATCCGCTGGATCGACGGCCTTGCCCCACACCAGCGGCATCACGCTACTACCAACGGCAGCCCTGCGGGCCAGAGGCTCGGCCAGCCACAGCAGATCGCTTTCCACATCGCTGAGTTGGGCAACTTGCCAGCCTCAGGCGCAATGATCAGTACCCAGCGCTCGTCGCTGTCCCAGCCCTGCACGCCGTCGTAGGTCAGCCGCAGTTCAGCGGCCGGTGGGCCAAAGCGCCGCCAGTCAGCCTCCGATACCGCAAGTGTCAGCGCGCCCTCCTCAGCGCCCTCGGTGAGGTGAACGGCGAACTGTGGCAGCGGCCACCACGCGGTCTGGCCCAGGTGATCGGCCAGCCAGTCGGCGACCAGCGCATCGGTCTGGCGAGCATTGCCCACCTTGTAGGTGAGCCAGCGCCGAGGAATGCGGCGGCCTGCCTGCCGGGATTCGTTGCCGCTGGCCAGCCGCGTGACGCTGGTCTGCCACTCCAGCCGTTCGACGAGGGGCTCCATCCAATCGTGGCGGAAGGCAAACACGCCGCGTTGTGCATCCGGCCAAGGCTGGTCGCCAAAGGCATCCATACCGGTGGCGACGATGGCGCTCGAGGCCGTGTCTCGGCGCAGCACTTCGACCAGAAAGATCGGTGCATCGATGGGTGGCCAGGGGCCTGCCAAGGATTCCGCCAGCAGACTGGCCGCCAGATTGGGAGGCAGCGGAGCCACAGCCGTTTCCGGCGTGAAGCGGGCTGCGCTCGCCCCAAAGGTGGCGCGCGAGAGCACCTCACTCTGGAAGGCGGGCAGTTCGCTTCCCGGCGTCGGCTTGCTGGAAACCTCCGCGAGGTCTTGAACGACGACGCGCTCGGTCATGCCGACTCCACGCCGAACTCAGCGGCATTGAAAGCGGCCTCCGTCCACTGCACGTTGCCGTTCGGGTTGCGCTCAAACAGCGTGCTTTGCCAGGCCAGTTGCTCCTGCAAGACGATGTCGGTGCTGACGGCGCTCTGCGCACCACTGACCACGAGGCCTTTGACCTTGCCCAGACCGGCATCGGTCTTGCGCGCCAGCATGGTCAGTTGCACGCCGTAGATGGCGGGCGTGGCCATGACCGGCAGCGGCTCGACATCGAAGGACTGACGCAGCCCCACTGCGGACGCACTGATTGCCGTGGCCTCGTCCTCGTCGCTCACGGCCTCCCAGGCTGCGGTACCAACCGGACTGGCCGTCCACTGGTTCAGGCTGCCATCGGCCTGCGCCTGCAAGGCATCGACGCGCACGTCGCCCAGAAAGGTGTTGTTGATCGTGCCGCTGGTGTCGGCGATGTACAAGTCGTCGACGTCGATGGTGAGTGGACAGCTCTGACCGGGCACCGCGCCCACGAATGCCGTAAGCAGTTGGCCACCGCCCTGGATGGTGTTCTGCGCCGTCATCTGGATGGCCAGGATGCCGTTGATGCGCACCGACAGAATGCCGTTGCTGGTGCCCTGCGTGACCTGCAGCTCGATGTAGTGCCAGCCGCGCGCGGGAGCACTTGCCACCGAGGTCGAGATCAGCTGGTCGTAGCCGTATTGCCAGCGGTAGAGCTTGAGCCGACCGTCCTCGCCGATTTTCACGAGATGCGCGACCTGCGAGTTGGCATCACGCACGCCGAGCAGCAAGGGTTCGGTGTAGGTGTTTTCGAACGGCACCACGCGGATGGCGGCACCGACGATCAGGCTGGTCTTGGTGGCGTCGAGATTCTTGACGTAGCCGCCACCGGAACCTTCCGGCAAGCGCAGGGCATAGGAGGACGGGCGACGGCCATTGATGCGGGTAGCCTGCGGCGACAGATACGCCGCCTTGCCGCGCGCCAGCCACGGATCGCCAAAGCTGTCCACGGCCTGCGGGTCGTAGTGATCGAAACCGTCGATAAACAGAAGTGCCATGAGATTTACCCTTGCAGCGCCGCACGGATGGCCCGTGCATTGCGCCCGATGATGTTGACGATGACTTTCTCCCCGGCAGGCGACTGCAGGTGGTCGTGCGTCACGCCCGGATCGACCGCATTGACGATGCGCACCGCCTGATTCATCTGCGGCTGCGCGGGCGGCACTTTCACTTCCGGCACAAGCCCGCCCGCTGCGAAGGCCAATTCGCCGCCCTTGAAACGTGGGCCTGCCGACAAGCCGTTGAGCGAGTCGAGGAAGGCCACGCCAACCTGGCGCACGGCGGCCGCCCGCACGACGTATTCGCCTGCCGACAGGCGTGCCGGGATCGAGTCCGACGTGGCGCTGCCCGCCCCGGAGACCAAGCCGCCACCCGCGAACTTCTTGATGCCACCCAAGAGCGCCATCACAGCGGCGACCATCGCCACCATCGCGGCAATGGCCAGCCCCGGGCCGACAATAGGAATCGAGGCCTGCGACGCTGCTGCCCCGGCTCCCGCCTTGGCCGCATCCATCGACACCACGGCAGTGGTTTCAGTGGTCTTTTGCGCGACCTTGGCGGCGCTGGCCGCCGCATCGACGGTTTGCTCCTGCTGGATGAAACCGAGCTTGAGGGCCAGCATCCGCGCCTGCATGGCGATCCACTGCTGGAACGGCTGGATCACGATTTGCTGCAGGAAGGCATCGGCCACCTGCTGAAAGATGCTGGCCAAGGCACTGCGCCAGGTCTGCGCGCCGGTGATCATCCCGTTGAGCGCACCGCCGAAGCTCTCACCGATGCGGTTCCACAGCGGAGCCATTTCATCGACCGTGAGCCTGGTGCGATCCAGCTCATTGCGCCACGCCTGCACGCGAATCACCGCATCCGGCCCGATGGCCTGTGCGGCTTGCTGCATGGTCGGCAACAGGCGCTCCATCTCGGTGGCCGATTGCTGTTGCAGGGCCACGATCTGCTGGCGAGCCTGTGCCTCGGTCAGCAATCCAGCCTGCTGCTGGGTCTGGATGGCTTCCTGCGCATTGCGCAGACGCTCGGTGACCAGCCGCCATTGGGCTTCCAGGGCCGCCAGGTTGGCCTGCGCGGCCTTCACGTTGATCAGCCGGTCAACGAGCGACACCCCGTCCGCATCGCTTTCCGCCGCCAGTCGCGCCCGTAGATCACGGTAGCTGCGGGCAATAGCCGCTTGGCGGTCGGTGTCGGTCGCCGCGCCGGTGATCTGGGCCAGTTCTTCGCGCGCTTGCGCCAAGGCGTCGGCCAGTTCACGCTCGGCTTGTGCCGCCTTGCGCGCGTTGGCTTGCTCGATGTCCGTGCGCCGGTTGTTGAGCGTAATGAGGTCGGCTTCCGCTTTGGCCACTTCAGCCTTGGCGCGCAGGCGGTCGTTTTCTGACTTGCCCGTGGTGGCGACTTGCTGACTGCGCGCCAACTCCTGCTGCTTTCGGGCAATCTCGGCATCGACCTCGCGTTGCTCGATGGCCGTCTTCTGCGCGTAGTAGTCGCGCACAGAGACCAGACGGTCTTCGAGTGCTGCATCCAGCGCAGTTTGCTGCCGCGCCAGTCCGTCCTTGAGCAGCGTGAACTCGGCGTCCAGCTGTGCTTTCATCAGCGTGGTCTGCGCGCCAGTGGTGTCCTGCGCAGCCGCACCCGATTTGGGTCTGGTCAGGCGCTGCAGCAGTTCCGGATCGGCCTGGATCTTGGGTGCCTTGACCTCGATGGGCTTGGGGTCGAACAGGCTGTCGCGAAAGGACGCCAACTCATCCAGCCGGTTGACCAGATTGCCTTTGAGGTCGGCAATGATGGCCTTGGCCCCATCGGTGTTGCCCTTGAGCGCTTCGACCGCCGCCGCGACACCGGCACCAATGGCCTCGCCCAAGGCGACGAAGGCCTTTCCAACCGTGGCGGCACCGAGCGCCAGGGTCTTGAGCACCAGCACCACGCCATCCAGGATCATGCGTAGTGTGCCGCCTTGCTTGGCCGACTCGACCATGCCACCGGCCATGTCGTTCAGGGCGGGCAGCAAGGAGGCGATGATCTGGTTGCCGATGCTCTGGGTGGCCAGTTTCAGCTTGTCGATCGCATCGTTGAAGTTGCCTGCCTGTGCTGCAGTCTCACTGCTCATCTGCACGCCGAGCGCCTGCATCTCGGCAGCCAGCTCGTTGATGCCGTCGCGCCCCTGATTCAGAAACGGGATCAGCTCCGCTCCTGACTTGCCGAACAGTTGCACGGCCAGCGCAGTCTTCTCCGCGCCATCGGGCATGGCCTTGAAGCGCTCGGCCAGATCCAGTAGCACCTGATCGGTGGCACGCAGGGTGCCGTCCTGGTTCTTGAACTCGACGCCCACCGCAGAAAATCCGCGAGCGGCATCTTCCGACCCGGTCGCGGCTTCCAGCATCGTGGTGGACAGCTTGCGCAGGCCCTTCTCGAAGGACTCGCCGGAGACGCCTGACTGCTCGGCTGCCGGTTTCCATACCGACAGGGTTTCGACACTGACACCGACACGCTGCGACATCTCGTCCAGCGCGTCGCCAGTGTCGATGGCCGATTTCACCATCGCGGTCAGACCCGCAACCGACACAGCCACACCAAGGTTGGCCAGCACGCCATTGACGCTCTTGGCGGTATCGGTGAGGCCGCCCAAGCCCCGCTTGATCGAGTCGAAGGCTGTCTTGGTCTGGTCGACGGCGCTGATCAGGATTTGGGCACGATTGCTTGCCATCAGACTTTGTCCAGTTCTTGTTGAATCGCTCGCGCCAAGGCAGGTAGTGCGCGTTGCACGCCACCCGCCAGATACAGTCGTCGTTTGAGATCGACGTGCTTGACCAGCACGGCGATGGGAATTTCCTGGCCGCGCTTAATCTGTTTTGCGCCAGTCCGGGCACGCTCGGCACGCTTGAAGCGGTTGAGCTGCCCGGCGTTCTCTTTGATGTTCTCGGCCATCAGCAGCACGCGACCGTTCTTCTCGATGAAGAAGGCATTGCCCGTGCGCATCAGGCCGTCGATGACCGCCTTGAAGCGCTTGGGGCCGATGCGCCCGGGCAGCAGCGGTATCAGCAAATTGCCGCTCACCGTGCCGCCTTTTTCGTGCAGGCCGAGCCACGGAATCTTGCTACCCACTAGCAAGGCGGGCAGTTGCTCCGACTTCTTGTCGAACACCTTCACGCCCATCGAGGAGATGAAGCTGTTGCGTTTGACGGTGAAGGCGCTGCGCATCTCGGATCGCGCGGCGTCACGCACTTCACGCCCGCCCGATTGCATGCCCTTGGCGACGGCAGCGTGGATGGCACGACGCCGCTCCGCACCCCACGCCGCCAGCTGGCGCGGGTCCAGCAGA
Organism: Methylibium sp. T29-B; assembly: GCF_000576225.1. Lineage (NCBI taxonomy): Bacteria > Pseudomonadati > Pseudomonadota > Betaproteobacteria > Burkholderiales > Sphaerotilaceae > Methylibium > Methylibium sp. T29-B. The sequence goes on from NZ_AZSN01000096.1 coordinate 13,847, forward strand.
CCGGTCGTGGTGAGCGAGAGACGCATGGGTTAGTCCTTGAGCAGATCGCGTTGCAGTTGTTCGATGCCACGCTTCTCGCCCTGTGCTGCCACGGCATGAATGCCGAGCAGCTGGGCCAGTTGCTGCCGCTCGATCTGTCCGTCGGCGTCCAGAAAGGCTTGGGCCTGCGTGAGCGTGTAGGCCATCACCTCATCCAGCCGGTGCCCGGCGCGGATCAGGCGGGCGACGGCGCAGTCCCAAGGTTGCGGATCAGCGGGGCCAGCTTGTCTGCCGAGCGCTGGATGCCCGGCACCACCCGGCCCACGAAAAAACCTGCGTTGACCTCGAACACGGCGGCGGCCAGTTGCACTGCGTCGTCCAGCGGCAGATCGTTGATCCACGCGCGCTCGCGCCGGGTGGTGATCGCCAGCAGATCAAGCATTGAATCACCGTGCTGGCCCAGCAGCGCCAGCCAGTCGGGATCGGCGCTCAGCTCGGACGCCAGCGGGCGCATCACGGCCAACAGCCGTGGCAATTCGCCCAGCCGGATCGGCGTCAGTTCCAGTGCGCCGCCGGACAGCGTCACCACCACCGGCGATGGCGGAAAGGTGTTGAACGCGTCCATCACAGCAGCACCAGACGGCCGAACTGACCGAGATCACTGTTGACGCCGACCGAAAA
>NZ_AZSN01000097.1:0-14416 GCF_000576225.1 Methylibium sp. T29-B
GCGAGTCGGGGCGCGCAGCAGGTCGGCGGCGGTGCCCTGCGCCACCAGACGGCCGCCGCGCTTGCCGGCGCCGGGGCCGATGTCGATGATGTGGTCAGCGCGGCGGATGGTGTCTTCGTCGTGCTCCACCACCACCAGCGTGTTGCCCTGCGAACCCAGCGTGTGCAGCGCATCGAGCAGCACGCGGTTGTCGCGCGGGTGCAGACCGATGGTCGGCTCATCGAGCACGTAGCACACGCCCTGCAGATTGCTGCCCAGCTGCGCCGCGAGGCGGATGCGCTGCGCCTCGCCGCCGCTCAGCGTGGGCGCGGCGCGATCGAGCGTCAGATAGCCCAGGCCCACCTGGTCGAGGAAGCCCAGCCGCGAGCGGATCTCGGCGATCACGTCGCGTGCGATCGTGGCCTCGCGGCCATCGAGCTTCTGGGTCTCGATCCAGCGGCGCGCGTCGTTCACCGCGCGCGCCGCCACCGCGGCGATCGACTGCTCGCCCTCCGCCCCGCGGCCGAAACGCACGGCCAGCGAGACCGGGTTCAAGCGCGCGCCATGGCAGGTGCCGCAGGGCGCGTCGGCCACGTCCTCGATCTCGGGTTCGGCGAAGGTCTTCTCGCGCCCGCCGGTGTCGTCGTCGCGCACCGAATCGTCGAGGGCCTTGCGCTGCTCGCGCGTCAGCGTGAGGCCGGTGCCCACGCAATCGGGGCACCAACCGTGCTTGCTGTTGTACGAGAACATGCGCGGGTCCAGCTCGGGGTAGCTGGTGCCGCAGGCGGGGCAGGCGCGCTTGGTCGAGAACACCTTGACGCGGCCGATGCGGTGCGTCGGCGCGCCGGCGGCCATCGCCGCCTTCAGGCCGTCGAGCGGGCCCAGCAGGTGCACCACGCCCTTGCCGAGCTCCAGCGTCTTCGCGAGCAGCGCGCGCAGTTCGGCCTCGTTGTCGGGCGTGACGACGATGTCGCCGACCGGCAGCTCCAGCGTGTGCTCCTTGAAACGGTCGATGCGTGGCCACGGCGAGGTCTTCAGGAATTCGCCGTCGACCCGCAGGTGCGTGTGGCCGCGCTGCGCGGCCCACTTCGCGAGGTCGGTGTAGACGCCCTTGCGGTTCACCACCAGCGGCGCGAGCAGGCCGATGTGCTGGCCCTTGTAGTCGCGCAGCAGCTGCGCGGCGATCGACTCCGGCGTCTGCGGTCGCACCGCCACGCTGGCGTCGGCCGTGCATTTGGGACAGTACTGCGTGCCGAGCTTGACGTAGAGCAGGCGCAGGAAGTGATAGACCTCGGTGGTGGTGGCGACGGTGCTCTTGCGGCCACCGCGGCTCAGGCGCTGCTCGATCGCGACGGTGGGCGGGATGCCGTACACCGCGTCGACCTCGGGCCGGCCGGCCGGCTGCACGATGCTGCGCGCGTAGGCGTTGAGGCTCTCGAGATAGCGGCGCTGGCCCTCGTTGAACAGGATGTCGAAGGCCAGCGTGCTCTTGCCCGAACCGGAGACACCGGTGACCACGCTGAACTTCCCGCGCGGGATGTCGACCGACAGGCCCTGCAGGTTGTGCTCGCGGGCATTGACGATCTGGATCGCGTGGGCGGCAGCGCCGGCCTCGCGCTCGCGCCGGGCGCGCCGCGCCTCGGTCAGCAGCGACTGCAGCGGCAGCCCCTCCTCGACCGCGAGGCCGCCCTGCCCGAGGCTCTGCTCGTACTCGCGCAGCGCCGCGCCGGTGTGCGACGTGGGGTGCCGCTTCACGTCGTCGGGGGTGCCGGAGCAGACCAGCTCGCCGCCGGCCTCGCCGCCCTCGGGACCCAGGTCGACCAGCCAGTCGGCCGCGCGGATCACGTCGAGGTTGTGTTCGATCACCAGCAGCGAATGGCCGGCCTCCAGCAGCTTGCGGAAGGCACGCATCAGCTTGGCGATGTCGTCGAAGTGCAGGCCGGTGGTTGGCTCGTCGAACAGGAACAGCGTGCCCTTCTTCGCCACCGCCTGGCGCGAGCTGCTGCCGTTCTTTGCGGCCTCGGCCAGGAAGCCGGCGAGCTTCAGGCGCTGCGCCTCGCCGCCGCTCAGCGTGGGCACCGGCTGGCCGAGCTTCACGTAGTCCAGGCCCACGTCGGCCAGAGGCTGCAGCGCGCGCAACACCTCGCGATCGTCGGCGAAGTAGCGCACCGCGTCGGCGATGGTCAGCTCCAGCACCTCGCTCACGTCGAAGGACTTGCCGCCGCGCTGGACCTTCACCTCCAGCAGTTCGGCGCGGAAGCGCTTGCCGTCGCAGTCGGGGCAGCGCAGGTAGACGTCGCTGAGGAACTGCATCTCCACGTGCTCGAAGCCCGAACCGCCGCAGGTCGGGCAGCGGCCGTCGCCGGCATTGAAGCTGAACATGCCCGCGCCGTAGCCGCGCTGCAGCGCCATCGGTGCCTCGGCGAAGATGTTGCGCAGCGTGTCGAAGGCCCCGACGTAGCTGGCCGGGTTGGAGCGCGCGGTCTTGCCGATCGGGCTCTGGTCGACGAACACCGCGTCGCTCAGCCAGTCGGCGCCGAGCAGGCGGTCGTGCGCGCCCGGCGTCTCGGTGGCCTTGCCGAAGTGGCGCGCCAGCGCGGGGAACAGCAGGTCCTGGATCAGCGTGCTCTTGCCCGAGCCGGACACGCCGGTCACCACCACCAGGCGTTGCAGCGGGAACTCGACCGTGATGCCGCGCAGGTTGTGCTCGCGCGCGCCCTCCACGATGAGCCTCGGCGTGCCGTCGGTCACCAGCCGCTTGAGACCCAGGCCGATGCTGCGGCGCGCGCCGAGGTAGGCGCCGGTCATCGTGTCGGCGCGCTTGAGGTCGTCGGGCGTGCCGTCGAACACGACGCGCCCGCCCTGGGTGCCGGGGCCCGGGCCCATGTCGAGCACGCGGTCGGCGGCCAGCATCACGGCCGGGTCGTGCTCCACGACCACCAGCGTGTTGCCGGCATCGCGCAGGCGGTGCATGGCCTGCACGATGCGGTTCATGTCGCGCGGGTGCAGGCCGATCGACGGCTCGTCCAGCACGAACAGCGTGTTGACCAGCGACGTGCCGAGCGCGGTGGTGAGGTTGATGCGCTGCACCTCGCCGCCGCTCAGCGTGCGGCTCTGGCGGTCGAGCGTGAGGTAGCCGATGCCCACGTCGCACAGGTACTTGAGCCGGGTTCGCACCTCGTCGAGCAGCAGCTCCAGTGCGTCGTCGAGCATCGTGCTCGGCAAGGTGAGCTCGTCGAAGAAGCGCCGCAGCCGATCGATCGGCAGCAGCATCAGGTCGTGCAGGCTCAGGCCCGGCAGCGCTTCCAGCTGTTCGCGCGACCAGGCCGCGCCGACCGGCAGGAAGCGCTGGGCCGCCTTCAGGGCCGCATCGGCCCCCTCCTTCGTGCCGATGCGCCACTGCAGCGACTCCAGCTTCAGGCGCGCGCCGCCGCAGGCGGGCACGGCGTGTAGCTGCGGTACTTGGACAGGAGCACACGGATGTGCATCTTGTAGGCCTTGCTCTCCAGGTACTCGAAGAAGCGCTTGATGCCGTACCACTGCTTGTTCCAGTTCCCCTTCCAGTTGGGCGTGCCGTCGAGCACCCAGTCGCGCTGCGCGTCGCTGAGCTGGCTCCAGGCGGTGTCGCGCGGGATGCCGGCCTCGCCGGCGTACTTCAGCAGGTCGGCCTGGATCTCCTTCCAGGCCGGCGTCTGGATGGTCTTGACGACACCGGTGCGCAGCGTCTTGCGGTGGTCCGGCATCACCAGCCCCAGTCGACGCCGATCACGCGGCCGAAGCCGCGGCAGGTCTCGCAAGCGCCGAAGGCCGAGTTGAACGAGAACATCGACGGCTGCGGATGGCTGTAGCGCAGCTCGCTGTCGGGGCTGTGCAGGCCGGAGGAGAAGCGCCAGAGCTGTTCTTCGCCCTCTCCCGCCACGGCATAGACGTTGACGCGCCCGCCGCCGCGCTTGAGCGACACCTCGAGCGCCTCGACGACGCGCGATTTCTCGGTGCCGTCGAGCCGGAAGCGGTCGGCCACCACGTCGAGCAGCTTGCGCGGCCCGGTGGGCGTGGCGATCTCGCGCTCGGCCTGCACGCGCGTGTAGCCGCTGGCGGCGAGCCATTGCTCGACGTCGGCCGCGGTCGCGCTGGCCGGCAGCTCGACCGGGAAAGTCACCACGAGGCGCTGGCCGGGCGCGGCGCGCTGCTGCAGTTCGCGGTAGATCGACTCCGGATCGTCCTCGCGCACCGGCTTCGCGGTCTGCCGGTCGAACAGCTGCGCGGCGCGCGCGAACAGCAGCTTCAGGTGGTCGTTCAGCTCGGTCATGGTGCCGACCGTGGAGCGCGAGGTGCGCACCGGGTTGGTCTGGTCAATCGCGATGGCCGGTGGCACGCCCTCGACATGGTCGACCGCCGGGCGGTCCATGCGGTCGAGGAACTGGCGCGCATAGGCGCTGAAGGTCTCGACGTAGCGGCGCTGGCCCTCGGCGTACAGCGTGTCGAACACCAGGCTGGACTTGCCCGAGCCGCTGGGCCCGGTGACGACCGTCAGTTCTCCCGTGTGGAGGTCCAGGTCGAGGTTCTTCAGGTTGTGCTGGCGTGCACCGCGAATGCGGATCACGCCGGGAGGGCGCTGACCGTTGGGCATGGGGGTTCCGGGGGGTGAGCGGAAGATTCTAGGGATCGGGCCCGTCACGTCGGGGCGTGCTGCGGCTAGCCGCAGCGCGCCCTGGGGGCATCCCGCGCAGGCCGCCCGCGGCTCGCCGGCCGAAGCGGCCTCAATGGCGCAGCGGCAGGAAGCGGTGGCCGGCAGCCAGGTCGAGCACGGTGCTGAACCGGCCGTCGCAGCGCTGTCGCAGCGCCGGCCAGAGCTTGAGCAGCAGCTGGGCCGTGGCCAGCGCATCGGCGGAGGCCTGATGGCGAGCCAGACAGGTGATGCCGTGGTGCGCCAGCCAGTCGTCAAGGCTGCGCTGCCGTGGCTCGCGATGCAGCACGGCAGCCAGGTGCTCGAGATCGAGCCAGGGGTTGTCAGGGGCGCGCCCGAGCGCGTCGCGGCCGGCCCGCTCGATCAGCGTGCGGTCGAAGTCGCTGTGAAAACCCACCAGCGGCGACCTGCCGATGTAGGACTCCCACGCCTGCAGCGCCTCGGCCGGATCGAGGCCCGCACGCTGGGCGCCGATGCCGATACCGTGCACGAGGATGTTGGCCTTGTCCGGACTCGCGGACGGCGCCCCGGACGGGCGCAACAGCAACTCGAAACGGTCACCCAGCACGATGCGCGGACGTCGCCCGCCGCGCTCGCCCTGCACCGGCGCGAAATGCACGCCGACCGCGGCGATCGCCAGCAGGGGGTCGCGCCGCGGATCGAGTCCGCCGGACTCGACGTCGGCCACGATCCAGCGCGCGTCGTCGAGCGCCCCCGCGGCGGGCGCCGTGCCGCGCCCCCACCGCGAGCGCCAGCGTTGCAGCAGCGTCGTCATCCGCTGCCCCCGTTCAGCGCAGGTAATCGAGCTCGATGCGCTGCTGCAGGCGGCGCGCGACACGGAACGCCTCCTTCAGGATGCGATGGTCGAGTTCGTTGAGGGCGTCGAGCCGGATCGCGTTCGGATGCTGCCGCGCGTCGCCTGGCGCCAGGCCTTCGAGCTGCACGCGCAGCCGCAGCATCTGCAGGAACTCGAAGGCGCCGATCCAGGCCTCGCCGTGCTGCGGCGGCGCGCCGCGCGCCCGGGCGATCGCCTCGAGCCGACGGCGCGTGTTGACCTCGGGCACGCCGAGCGCCAGGCAGTGCAAGCGCGCGGCGTTGACGAAGATCGCCGTGCCGTGGAGCTTCAGGTCGATCGCCCGGACGCCCTCGATCGTCTGGCTGTCGATGCCGCCCAGCCAGTCGAGCGGTGCGCGCGTGCGCAGCAGGTCCTCGGCCAGCTGCCGGCAGAAGCGGGGCACCTCGCGAGCGCGTCGCGTGACGAAGTCGCGCAGCGGGCCGGCCAGCGCAACGGCCCCGGCCAGCGGGCGGAAGTCGAAGTAGATGCTGGCCGCCAGCAGGTCCCTGGGAGCGCCGTGCTCGATCCAGCGCGCAAAGCGCTCCTGCCACTCCGCCGGCGTCAGGCAGCATTCGGGATTGCTCGCCATGACCTGGCCCTTGCACAGCGGATAGCCGCAGGCATCGAGCGCCTCGTTGACATCCCGCGCGAAGGCCAGCCAGGCCGGACGGTCGGCCGCGGGCTCGCGGCTTTCGAAGATCAGGCCGTTGTCCTGGTCGGTGGCGATGGTCTGCTCCGACCGACCCTCGGAGCCGAAGGCGAGCCAGCAGGCGCGCGCGAGGTCCAGGCCGTGGCGTGTGGCGGTCAGCTCGATCAGCCGCCGCGTGAGCAGGTCGTTGAGGTGGCTGATCAGCTCGGTCAGTTGACGGGCCTGCACGCCCTGCGCCAGCAGCGCGGCGGCGAGCCGGCGCAGGTCGGCCGCCACGGCCGGCATCGCGTCGACAGTGCCCACGCTGCCGATCGAGCTGCTGAGCTGCCTCACCGAAAGACGCTGCATCACGAACAGGTCGCGTTCCGACACCACGCCGACGAGCCGGCCCGACGACGTGATCGGCACGTGGCGCAGCCCGTGGCGCGACATCAGCAACGCGGCGTCCTGCGCGGTGTGGTCGACCGTCAGCGCGTGCACCGGCTGCGTCATCACCGCGGCGATCGGTGTCGACAGCGGCAACTGCGGCAGCGTGATGCGGTCCAGGATGTCGTAGCGCGTCAGGATGCCGGCCGGCGCGCCCAGGTCGTCGGTGACCAGCATCGAGCCGATGCGGTGCTGCTGCATGGCCTGCAGCGCCTGCGCGAGCGGCGTGTCGGGACGGCAGGTCCGCGGGGCCGGCGTGGCCAGTTCGCCGAGCCGGCGCTCGAGCGACTGGGTCGCGAACGCCTGCGACGCGTAGGCCGACTGCAAGGCCTGGCGCGAGGCGTCGATGAAGTTGAGCATGCGCCGGTTCAGCAGGTCGGCGAACGGCGGGCTCGCCGCGACGAGCTCGTCGACGGCCTCCAGAAGCAGCAGCAGGCAGAAGGTGTCGCGCGTGGCGGTGTAGACGGCGCTCACCGCGCGCCGCGCCATCAGGGCGGCCACCGGAAACATGTCGCCGGTCTCGTACTGGAAGCCGCCCTCGTCGACCTGATCGGCCCCCCGCACGGCACTCACCGCACCGTCGCGGATGAAGTAGAGATGCCGGACCGGCCCGTCCTCGGGCCGCAGTACGCACTCGTCGGGCGCGAAGTAGGCTTCGCTCGCCGCGGCGACGAAGCGCTCGACATCCACCGTCGCCATGTGCGAGAAGGGCAGGTAACGTCGCAGCAGCTGGCACAGGTGGCCCAGCAGCGGCCCGCAGGGCCGGGGTGCGGCAGCAGGGAGCGCCTCATCGCTCATCGCGGTCTCCTCGTCGGGCATCGGCGACCGTGACACCACGGCGACCGGCGCCGTCATCTTGCCTGCCTGCCGGCTTGCGCGCGAAACAAAAAAGCGCGCTGCATAAGCAGCGCGCCGTCGCATCGGAATGCGGTGGGTGGGGAGAGGTCAGTAGCCGGTGGACGACGCCGCCGACGCAGCCGGCGGCACCTCGATCCCGTGCTTCTCTCCGCTCATGTCGATGTCGCCACCGCTCTTCGACAGCACGTACAGCACGACGGCGGCGAAGGCGATGAATCCGAGTGCGATCTTCCACATGGTCCTGGGCTCCTCAGTCCTTGGCGTAGATGTCGACGTCCTTGGTCTCGCGGACGAAGATCAGCCCACGACGAAGGTGATGCCGGCGATGATGATCGGGTACCAGAGGCCGTTGTACATGTTGCCGGTCTGGGCCACGATCGCGAAGGCGGTGGTGGGCAGCAGGCCGCCGAACCAGCCGTTGCCGATATGGTACGGCAGGCTCATCGAGGTGTAGCGGATGCGGGTCGGGAACATCTCGACCAGCATCGCGGCGATCGGCCCGTACACCATGGTGACGTAGATCACCAGGATCACCAGGATGCCGACGATCAGCGGCTTGTTCATCTTCGCCGGGTCGGCCTTGGCGGGGGTAGCCGGCGGCCTTCAGGGTCTCGGCGACCGACTTCTTGAACTCGGCGTCCTTCGCCTTCGCCTCGTCGGGCGGGAGGCCCTTGGAGCTGTAGCTCTGGATGACCGTCTCGCCGATGGTGATGGTGGCGGGCGTGCCGGCGGCATGCGCCACGTTGTCGTAGCTCACCGAGCCGGCGGCCAGGACCTGCTTGGCGATGTCGCACGAGCTGGTGAACTTGACGGTGCCGGTCGGGTTGAACTGGAACGAGCACTCGGCCGGGTCGGCGTGCACCAGCACCTTGTTCTTCGCCTGCGCGGCGGCGAGGTCGGGGTTGGCCGCCTCGGTGAGCGCCTTGAACAGCGGGAAGAAGGTCAGCGCGGCGATCAGGCAGCCGGCCAGGATGATGGGCTTGCGGCCGATCTTGTCCGACAGCGAGCCGAAGACGATGAAGAACGGCGTGCCGATCAGCAGCGAGATCGCGATCATGATGTTCGCGGTGGCACCGTCGACCTTCAGCGACTGCGTCAGGAAGAACAGCGCGTAGAACTGACCGGTGTACCAGACCACGGCCTGGCCGGCGGTCAGGCCGATCAGCGCCAGGATCACGATCTTCAGGTTCTTCCACTGGCCGAACGACTCGGTCAACGGCGCCTTGGAGGTCTTGCCCTCCTCCTTCATCTTCTTGAAGGCGGGCGATTCGTTCATGCTCAGGCGGATCCACACGCTGATCGCGAGCAGGAAGATCGAGACCAGGAAAGGCACGCGCCAGCCCCAGTCGGCGAACGCCGCTTCGCCGACCAGCGTGCGGGTCCCCAGGATGACCATCAGCGACAGGAACAGGCCCAGCGTCGCGGTGGTCTGGATCCACGAGGTGTACGCGCCGCGCTTGCCGTGCGGAGCGTGCTCGGCCACGTAGGTGGCGGCACCGCCGTACTCACCGCCGAGCGCCAGGCCCTGCAGCAGGCGCAGGCCGATCAGGATGACCGGCGCGGCCACGCCGATCGCGGCGTAGTTGGGCAGGATGCCGACGATGAAGGTCGACAGACCCATGATCAGGATCGTGACCAGGAAGGTGTACTTGCGGCCGATCATGTCGCCCAGACGGCCGAAGAAGATCGCGCCGAACGGTCGCACGATGAAGCCGGCGGCGAACGCCAGCAGCGCGAAGATGAAGGCCGAGCCGGCATCCAGCCCCGCGAAGAACTGCTTGGCGATGATGGCCGCCAGCGATCCGTACAGGTAGAAGTCGTACCACTCGAACACGGTCCCGAGCGAGGACGCGAAGATGACCTTCTTCTCCTCCGCGGTCATCGGGCGCGCCGCAGCGGCGCCGGAGGTGGGTAGAACAGCAGCCATGGCTTGTCTCCTGCTTCAATCTTGAAGTTCGCCGCGGGATGCGGCGTTGGGAGAAGGATCGCTGCCTGCTCTGACCTGTCTCTGACGCGAAACCAACTGCAACTGACAACCCCCGGGAGAACCCGCGGATCAGTTTTTGCGATGTGAGACCCAGACCGGAATCGGTCTGGGTAGTTTCACCGGGGTCGCTGAACCCCGGCCTCCACGGCGACCGCCGCACGCCAGCGTTGGTCGAAACCCTCGGCGCCGCGCAGGCAATCGGCCACCATGTCCAGGGCATCGAAACCCCAGAACAGGCGCGGCGCCGCCGCGTCGGCCCGGTGCACCTCGAGCGTCGGCACGCCGAAGATGCCGCGCGCGATGGCGGCGTCGGTGTTGGCGCGCAGTTCCTGCTTCACGGCGTCGGAGCGCGGGTCGCGCGCCGGCTGCAGCCGCGCCTCGAGGCCCGCGAGCCGCCGGGGCTCGTCGACCTCCGCGCCACCGGTCCACACATGGCGCAGCACCGCCTCGCACTGATGGCGGTTCGCCAGCCCACCCCGACCGCAGGCGACCAGCAGGCGCAGCAAGGGCAACGGTTGAACGGATGGACCGCCGGCAGCTGCAAGTCGATCCCGTGGCGGTGCGCCAGCCAAACGACCTGCCGGTAGGTCCAGTCGCGCTTCGGGCCGATCTCGGCCGGGCCGAGCTGGCCCCACTGCTTCAGCAGGCCGGCGAACAACACCGGTCGGTAGTCGACCACGTAGCTGCAGCCTTCGAGCGCCTGCGGCAGGCGCTCGAAGGCCAGATGGGCGTAGGGCGAGATCGGGTCGAACCAGAAGGTGATCGGCGTCATCCTGCGGACTCCTCCGGCTTGCGCCGCACGTCGAGCTGCAGCCAGACGGCGCGCTTGCCGGCATCGTCGAGGCGCGACCAGGCGGCGATCTCGTCGATCGTCCGGTAGCAGCCCTCGCACCAGCCACTGGCCGCGTCGATGCGGCAGATGTCGATGCACGGCGAGGCGACCGGCGTCGCGTCGTCGTCCCTCGTCGTCGGGCGGCCGTGCGTCGGGCTCATGACTGCACCACGTCGGCCACCGGCGCGGCTGTCAGCTGTTCCAGCGCCTGCGGACTCAGCGCGAACACGCCATTCGGATGGCCGGCCGCCGCCCACACCTCGGCAAAGCGGAACAGCTCGCGGTCGATCAGCGTGACGCAAGGCGAGGCATGGCCGATCGGCGACACGCCGCCGATCGAGTAGCCGGTGCGCGCCTTCACGAAGTCGGCGTCGGCGCGGCCGACCGCACCGACCAGGGCAGCCACCTTCTTCTCGTCGACACGCCGGTCACCCGACGTGACGACCAGCACCGCCACGTCGTCGGCTCGACGCCGGAAGATCACGCTCTTGGCGATCTGGCCGAGCGCGATGCCCAGCGCGTCGGCCGCCTCCTGCGAGGTGCGGGCGGCCACGTCCAGCCAGCGCGGCGCGTGCGCATGGCCGCGCTCGGCCAGCAGTTGCGTGACGCGGCGGAAGCCTCGGGCCGCTGGGCCAGCGATGCGTCGTCGCTCATGCCGGCACACCGCGCTTTGCCAGCACCGCGTTCGCCACGCACGAGACCGGCTTGCGACCCAGCACGCCGGAAACGAAGGCCGCCGTGTCCACCAGAGCGTCGAGATCGATGCCGGTCTCGATGCCCAGCCCGTGCAACAGGAACACCACGTCCTCGGTCGCGACATTGCCGGTCGCCCCCTTGGCGTAGGGGCAGCCGCCGAGACCGGCGACGCTGGCGTCGAAGCAGTGCACGCCGAGTTCGAGACAGGCGTAGATGTTCGCCAGCGCCTGGCCGTAGGTGTCGTGGAAATGGCCGCTCACCTCGGCGAGCGGGTAGTGCTTCAGCGCGCGTTCCATTGCGGCCTGCACCCGACGCGGCGTGCCGACGCCGATGGTGTCGGCCACACCGACGTGCTGCACGCCGATGCCCTGCATCAGACGCACCACCTGCTCGACGCGGTCGGGCGACACCTCGCCTTCGTAGGGGCAGGCCAGCGCGCAGGAGATCGCGCCTCGCACCTTGAGGCCGGCCTCGCGCGCCGCGGCGACCACCGGCGCGAAGCGCTCGATCGATTCGGCGATGCTGCAGTTGATGTTCTTCTGGCTGAAGGCCTCGCTCGCGGCACCGAACACGACGACCTCGTCGGGCCATCCGTCGCGTGCCGGCTGCAGCGCTGCCTCGAGTCCCTTCAGGTTCGGCACCAGGACGCTGTAGCGCACGCCGGCCCGGCGGCGCAGACCCGCCATGACCTGCGCGTTGTCGGCCATCTGCGGCACCCATTTCGGGCTGACGAAACTCGTGACCTCGATCTCGCGCAATCCGGCGGACTGCAGCCGATGCACCAATTCGATCTTGTGCTCTGCAGCGACCGGCTGCTTCTCGTTCTGCAGACCGTCCCGTGGACCGACGTCGACCAGCGTCACCCGGCTCGGCAACATGTGTGGTTCCTCACAAACATTTGGCGGTGCATTTCGGTGCGCCGAAGCGCCCCCCGTGAACGGGCGGACGGCTCTCCCCATTGTGCGGGATGGGCGTGACGACACCGGTAACGCACCATGCGCTCAACTTCCGGGGCTCGCTGCGATGTCCACCACCTTCACCCGCCTTCAGCTCGCCACCCGCATCCATTTCACGCTGCTGCGCACGCTGGGCGAAGGCATCGACGTGGCCCGCATGCTGCGGCAGCGCCACTACGCCGAAGAGGTGGCGAGCGTGTGCCGCAGCCTCAGCGACTACGCGCTGCATGAACTGGCCGATCGCTTCGAGGACGCCACCGCCGCCGAGGACATCAAGATCCACATGGAAGTTGCCGCGCGAGAAGCGCGCGCCGCGCTGGCGCAGATCCCGCGCCGTGCACCGGTCGCGCAGCAGGAACTCGCGTGGTCGCAGGACACCAGCGGATTCGGTCTGAGCCGCCCCCTCCAAGCCCTGGACACCGCGTTGCCCGCGCCGGCGCGCATCAGCCGCTTCTCGCCGTCGAACTGGCTGGGCATCGGCCGCGATCGGCAGGACAGCGCCGCTCCCTGACGACGCGCCGACCGGCTCACGCGGCAGCGGCCGCCGCCGGCTCGAAGTCCAGCAGCGCCTCGCCTTCGGCGACCTGTTCGCCGGCGGCGAAGCGCAGGCCCTTGACGACGCCGTCGCAGGGTGCATTCAAGGTGTGCTCCATCTTCATCGCCTCCATCACGGCCAGGGCCTGGCCGCGCCGTACACGTTCGCCGGCACCCACCAGAAAGCCCACCACCTTGCCGGGCATCGGCGCCGTCAGGCGCCCGCCTTCGCCGGCACCGTCGCCGGCATGGGCGAGCACGTCCACCTCGCGAACCCAGGCCGAGCCGTCGGGCGTGAACACGGCCAGGTGCTCGCCGACCGCATAGGCCGACAGCATCAGCCGGCGTGCGCCGAGCCGGACATCGTGGCGTTCCGCGCCGAGCGCCTGCACCTCGAAGGCCTGTACCACCGTGTCGACCTGCAACTGCATCGCGCCGTCGCGCGTGCGTTGCAGCGACGCGCGCAGCGACATGCCGGCGTGTTCGATCTCGAAGCGCCGCAAGGCGCTGCCATGCAGGCGCCAGCCATCGCGGCGCGACCACGGGTCGGCGTCCTCACCGGCCCGCTCGTGCGCGAGCGCGTGCGCGACCACGCCCGCGGCGACCCATTCCGGCGCCAGCGGCGGTGCATCGAACAGGCCTGCGCGTTCCCGCTCGATCAGTCCGGTGTCGAGGTCGGCCGTGGCAAACGACGGGCTGTTGACCACGCGACGCAGGAAGGCCACGTTGTTCTGCGGCCCGACCAGATGGGTGTGCGCCAGCGCCCGGTCCATGCGCACGAGCGCCTGCTCGCGGTCCCGGCCCCAGACGATGAGCTTCGCGACCATCGAGTCGTAGTAGGGCGTGATCGCATCGCCTTCGCCCACGCCGGCGTCGATCCGCACCGCCGCCGACTCGGCGCCGTTGGCACACTCGAAGGCCACATGCGCCGGCCAGCGCAGCACGTGCAGGCGGCCGGTGGACGGCAGGAAGTCGGCATCGGGGTTCTCGGCGCAGAGGCGCGCCTCGATCGCATGGCCATGGATCCGCAGTTCGTGCTGCTGCAGTGGCAGGGGCTCGCCGGCCGCGACCCGCAACTGCCACTCGACGAGGTCGAGCCCGGTGATCGCCTCGGTCACCGGATGCTCGACCTGCAGCCGCGTGTTCATCTCCATGAAGTAGAAGCGGCCGTCGGGCTCGGCGATGAACTCCACCGTGCCGGCACCGACGTAGCCGACCGCCTTCGCGGCCGCGACCGCCGCCTCCCCCATCGCGCGGCGACGATCCTCGCTCATGCCGGGCGCCGGCGCCTCCTCGAGCAGCTTCTGGTGGCGGCGCTGCACCGAGCAGTCACGCTCGAACAGGTAGACGCAGTGACCATGGGTATCGCCGAACACCTGGATCTCGATGTGCCGCGGCTTCTGCAGGTAGCGCTCGACCAGCACGGCGTCGTCGCCGAAGCTGCCGAGGGCCTCGCGCCGGCAGGACGCGAGAGCCGCATCGAACGCCGATTCTTCGCTCACCACGCGCATGCCCTTGCCGCCGCCGCCGGCACTGGCCTTGATCAGCACCGGGTAGCCGATGCGCGCGGCCTCGCTCCGCAGCAGCGCCGGGTCCTGGTCGGCGCCGTGGTAGCCGGGCACCAGCGGCACGCCGGCCGCTTCCATCAGGCGCTTGGACTCAGCCTTCAGGCCCATGGCCCGGATCGCCGACGGCGTGGGGCCGATGAACACGATGCCGGCTGCGACGCAGGCCTCGGCGAAGCCGTCGTTCTCGCTGAGGAAGCCGTAGCCCGGATGCACCGCCTGCGCGCCGGTCGCGATTGCGGCCTCGAGGATGCGGTCGGTGCGCAGGTAGCTGTCGCGCGGCGCGGCGGCGCCGATGCGGACCGCCTCGTCGCAGGCCTTGACATGCCGCGCGTTCGCGTCGGCATCGGAGTACACCGCGACCGTCGCGATGCCCAGCCGCCGCGCGGTCGTGGCCACGCGGCAGGCGATC
>NZ_AZSN01000098.1:0-13978 GCF_000576225.1 Methylibium sp. T29-B
GCGGTCGCGCTGCTGGCCGGGCTGGGCTTCCGGGTGGTCGCGTCGACCGGGCGGCCGGCGGAGGCCGAGTACCTGCGCTTCCTCGGCGCCGCGGCGATCCTCGACCGGGCGGAACTGTCGTCGCCCGGCAAGCCGCTGCAGAGCGAGCGCTGGGCCGGCGTGGTGGACACGGTGGGCAGCCACACGCTGGTCAACGCCTGCGCGCAGACGCAGTGGCACGGCGCGGTGACCGCCTGCGGCCTGGCCCAGGGCAGCGACCTGCCCGGCACGGTGATGCCCTTCATCCTGCGCGGCATCACGCTGTACGGCATCAACTGCATGCGCGTCGACGAGGCCACGCGGCGCCTCGCCTGGGAGCTGCTGGCGCAGCATGTGCGCAGCGACCAGCTGGCGCAGATGACGCAGGAGATCGGCTGTCCGAGGTGATCGCCTATTCGCCCGGCCTGCTGGACGGCAAGGTGCGCGGACGCACCGTGGTCGACGTCAACCGCTGAGCAGTGCCGGGGCGGTGGCCGGCCGCCGCGCGGTGGCGTCGGCGCCCGGCGCCGACATGCCGTCGGCACGCAACGCGCGGTACTCGCCCGGCTGCGACCCGGTCCATTTCTTGAAGGCGCGGTGGAAGGCGCTGGGCTCCTGGAAGCCGAGCAGCGTGGAGATCTCGGCGATGCTGAGCCGGCTGTGGCACAGGTGGTGGATCGCCGCATCGCGCCGCAGGTCGTCCTTGGCGCTCTGGTAGGTGCCACCCTCGGCCTCCAGCCGGCGCCGCAGCGTCGACGGGGCGACGTGGAACTCGAGCGCCAGGTCGTCCAGCGTCGGCCAGCCGGCCTGGCCGCCTAGGCAGCGGCGCAGCCGGCGCCGCACGCGCGCGGTCCAGCTGTCGGTGCTCTTGTACTTGAGGAACACCGACTGCGGCGCCGAGCGCAAAAAGCTCTTCAGCGTGGCCTCGGTCTGGATGATCGGCGCCTCCAGCAGCGCGGCGTCGAACTCGATGGTGGTGCGTTCGGCGCCGAACGCCAGGTCTTCGCCGTACATCACGCGGTACTCGCGCGCTTCCTCGGGCAGCGCGTGGCCGAAGGCGATGTGGGCGAGCTGGATGCGCCGCCCGATCAGCCAGCACATCAGGCCGTGCAGCATCACCAGGTAGGTCTCCTCGGCGAAGCGGCGGTCGGCCGGGTCGGCGATGCGGTTGTGCAGCGTGATCACCGCCCGGTCGTCGTCCACCGCCAGCTCGCCGTGCAGGTCGTCGAGGAAGGCCGAGAAGCTGCGCAGGCAGCGGCGCAGGGCCCGGCCGAGCGTGCCGCAGTGCAGCACCGCATGGCACATCAGGGCGAAGCTGCCGACCTTCATGCGGCGCGCGTCGAGGCCGAAGAATTCGTCGTCGAGCTGGTGCGCGACGGCCAGCCACAGCGCCGCGAAGCCCGGGCCGGCACGCGCGCCTGGCGGTGGGCCAGCATCTCGGCCGGGATGCCGGCCGCGCGCAGCACCGCGGGCAGCGCCTCGGGTGCAAGATGCGCCAGCGCGGCCCGCACGAAATAGATCGAGACGGTGTCCTTGTCCATGTTCCGGGGGCCAGTGTAGGGCGCTGCCGCGGGTGGCAAAAACGAGCGCGGCACTTGACGGCTCGGGGCATGTCGCCGGCCCGCCCGCCCGCGGAAAATCAGGCATCGATCCCGGCCCGCGGACCCCCCGCCGGCGCCCGCAGCAAGGAGACCCGCGATGACCGACCTGTCCGCCGAGTTCAAGGCCCTGGCCGAGTACCGCCCGACGAACCGGGTGCGCTTCGTCACCGCCGCGAGCCTGTTCGACGGCCACGACGCCGCGATCAACATCATGCGGCGCATCCTGATGGGCATGGGCGCCGAGGTGATCCACCTGGGCCACAACCGCTCGGTCGACGAGGTGGTGACCGCGGCGCTGCAGGAAGACGCCCAGGGCATCGCGATCAGCTCCTACCAGGGCGGCCACGTCGAGTACTTCAAGTACATGGTCGAGCTGCTGAAGGCGCGCGGCGGCGAGCACATCCAGGTGTTCGGCGGTGGCGGCGGCGTCATCGTGCCGGCCGAGATCCGCGACCTGGCCGATAGCGGCGTGCGCATCTTCAGCCCCGAGGACGGCCAGCGCATGGGCCTGCAGGGATGATCGGCGAGATGGTGATGCGCTGCGACCGCGACCTGTCGCCGCATGCGCCAAAGACGCTGGACGCGCTGCAGGGCCACGCCGAAGGCGCCTGGCGCGCGCTGGCCCAGCTGATCACCGCGCTGGAGAACGGCCGGGCCGACCCGGCGCTGGTGCAGGCGCTGCACGCGAAGGCCCAGGCGTGCCACGTGCCGGTGCTCGGCATCACCGGCACCGGTGGTGCCGGCAAGTCCAGCCTCACCGACGAACTGATCCGCCGCCTGCGCCTCGACCAGGACGACGCGCTGCGCGTCGCCGTGATCTCCATCGACCCGTCGCGCCGCAAGAGCGGCGGCGCGCTGCTGGGCGACCGCATCCGCATGAACGCGATCGGGCCGTGGAGCCAGGGCCCGAGAGTCTTCATGCGCAGCCTGGCCACGCGCGACACCGGCAGCGAGATCAGCGCCGCGCTGCCCGAGGTGCTGGCGGCGGCCAAGGTGGCCGGCTTCGACCTGGTGATCGTCGAGACCTCCGGCATCGGCCAGGGCGACGCCGCCATCGTGCCGCTGGTCGACGTGCCGATGTACGTGATGACGCCGGAGTACGGCGCCGCCAGCCAGCTCGAGAAGATCGACATGCTCGACTTCGCCGAGTTCGTGGCGATCAACAAGTTCGACCGCAAGGGCGCGCCCGACGCGCTGCGCGACGTGGCCAAGCAGGTGCAGCGCAACCAGGAGGCCTGGAAGCAGCGGCCCGAGGAGATGCCGGTGTTCGGCACCATGGCCAGCCGCTTCAACGACGACGGCGTGACCTCGCTCTACCAGTCGCTGAAGCAGCGGCTGGCCGGCCTGGGCCTGCCGGTGCGCGAGGGGCGGTTGCCGGCGGTGAGCACGCGCCACAGCACCCACCAGACGCCGATCGTGCCGGGCGCGCGCGTGCGCTACCTGGCCGACATCTCCGAGACCGTGCGCGGCTACAAGCGGCACGCCCGCGAGCAGGCGCGCCTGGCCCGCGAGATCCAGCAGCTGCGGGCGAGCTCGCGCATGCTGCACGAGGCCATCCCCGACAAGTACAAGGCGCGCGACGCGCTCGAGGAACAGGCCGTGAGCCGCGAGGCGCGGCTCGACCCGCGCGCGAAGAAGCTGCTCGCCATGTGGCCCGACCTGCAGAAGGCCTATGCCGGCGACGAATACGTGGTGAAGATCCGCGACAAGGAGATCCGCACCACGCTCACCCACACCACGCTGTCGGGCAACAAGATCCGCAAGGTGGCGCTGCCGCGCTACGAGGACCACGGCGAGATCCTGCAGTGGCTGATGCTCGACAACGTGCCGGGCAGCTTTCCGTACAGCGCCGGCACCTTCGCGTTCAAGCGCGAGGGCGAGGACCCGACGCGCATGTTCGCCGGCGAGGGCGACGCCTTCCGCACCAACCGGCGCTTCAAGCTGGTGAGCGAGGGCATGCCGGCCAAGCGGCTGTCGACCGCCTTCGACTCGGTCACGCTGTACGGCCACGACCCCGACCTGCGGCCCGACATCTACGGCAAGGTCGGCAACTCGGGCGTCAGCATCGCGACGCTCGACGACCTGAAGGTGCTGTACTCGGGCTTCGACCTCACCAACCCCAGCACCTCGGTGAGCATGACGATCAATGGCCCGGCGCCGTCGATCCTGGCGATGTTCATGAACACCGCCATCGACCAGAACCTGGAGAAGTTCGCGGCCGAGAACGGCCGCGAGCCGACCGACACCGAGGCCGCCAAGATCCGCGAATGGGCGCTGGCCAACGTGCGCGGCACGGTGCAGGCCGACATCCTGAAGGAAGACCAGGGCCAGAACACCTGCATCTTCAGCACCGAGTTCAGCCTGAAGGTGATGGGCGACATCGCCGAGTACTTCGTGCACCACGACGTGCGCAACTTCTACTCGGTGAGCATCAGCGGCTACCACATCGCCGAGGCCGGCGCGAACCCCATCTCGCAGCTGGCCTTCACGCTCTCCAACGGCTTCACCTTCGTGGAAGCCTACCTGGCGCGCGGCATGCACATCGACGACTTCGCGCCGAACCTGAGCTTCTTCTTCAGCAACGGCATGGACCCGGAGTACACCGTGATGGGCCGCGTGGCGCGGCGCATCTGGGCGGTGGCGATGCGCGACCGCTACGGCGCCAACGAGCGCAGCCAGAAGCTCAAGTACCACGTGCAGACCAGCGGCCGCAGCCTGCACGCGCAGGAGATCGCCTTCAACGACATCCGCACCACGCTGCAGGCGCTGATCGCGATCTACGACAACTGCAACTCGCTGCACACCAACGCCTACGACGAGGCGATCACCACGCCCACCGAGGAGAGCGTGCGCCGCGCGATGGCGATCCAGCTCGTGATCAACCGCGAGTGGGGCCTGGCGAAGAACGAGAACCCCAACCAGGGCGCCTTCATCATCGACGAGCTGACCGAGCTGGTGGAGGAGGCGGTGCTGGCCGAGTTCGAGAAGATCTCCGAGCGCGGCGGCGTGCTCGGCGCGATGGAGACCGGCTACCAGCGCGGCAAGATCCAGGAGGAGAGCATGCACTACGAGATGCTCAAGCACACCGGCGAGTACCCGATCATCGGCGTGAACACCTTCCGCAACCCGCACGGCGACCCGACGCCCGGCCACATCGAGCTGGCGCGCTCCACCGACGAGGAGAAGCAGTCGCAGCTGCAGCGCCTGGCCGACTTCCACGCCCGCCACGCGGCCGAGTCGCCGGCGATGCTGGCGCGGCTGCAGCAGACCGTGATCGACAACGGCAACGTGTTCGAGGTGCTGATGGACGCGGTGCGGGTGTGCTCGCTGGGGCAGATCACCACCGCGCTGTTCGAGGTGGGTGGGCAGTACCGGCGCAGCATGTGAGCGGCGCGCCGCCCGGCGCGGGCCGGCCGCGACAATGAGGCTCATGCCCGCCCGCTTTCCCGAACGCATCGTCTGCCTGACCGAGGAGCCCACCGAGGTGCTCTACGCGCTGGGCGAGGCGCACCGCATCGTCGGCATCTCCGGCTTCACCGTGCGGCCCCGCGCGCGCGCCAGGAGAAGCCCAAGGTGTCGGCCTTCACCAGCGCGAAGCTCGAGCCGATCCTGGCGCTGCAGCCCGACCTGGCGATCGGCTTCTCCGACATCCAGGCCGACATCGCCCGCGAGCTGATCCAGCGCGGCGTGGAGGTGTGGATCAGCAACCACCGCTCGGTCGACGGCATCCTGGGTTATGTGCGCCGGCTCGGCGCGATGGTCGGCGCGGCGCACCGGGCCGAGGCCTATGCTGACGCGCTGGCCGCGCGCGTGGAGCGCGTGCGGCAGGCCGCCGCGCAGCTGCCGCGCCGCCCGCGCGTCTACTTCGAGGAGTGGGACGAGCCGCAGATCAGCTGCATCCGCTGGGTCAGCGAGCTGGTGGGCATCGCGGGCGGCGACGACATCTTTCCCGAGCGCGCCGTGGCGAGCCTGGCGCGCGACCGCATCCTCGCGACGCCCGACGAGGTGATCCCGCGCGCGCCCGACATCGTCATCGGCTCGTGGTGCGGCAAGAAGTTCCGCCCCGAGAAGGTGGCCGCCCGTGCCGGCTGGGACCAAGTGCCCGCGGTGCGCGACCGCGAGCTGCACGAGATCAAGTCGCCGCTGATCCTGCAGCCGGGCCCGGCCGCGCTGACCGACGGGCTGGACGCGCTGCACGCGATCGTGGCGCGCTGGGCGGCCCGGCACTGAGCCCGCCGGCGCGCGCGCCGCGTCGCCATGGATCAGGCGTTCAAGCCTACCCACCCGGGTGGAAAACTACCCTCGCGGGTAGTGGCCTGCGGCGACGCGGGCCGGGATCATCGCGCACGCCCAAGGAGACCTGCACGATGCACCGACGCCCCGCCCCCTCACCCGCAGCGCTGGTTGCCCGGCTGGTCGTGACCCTGAGCCTGGCCTGCGGGCTGTCCGCCCCGTCGGCAGCCGCCGGCACCGAGGTGAACGACGCGGCCCTGAGCGACCCGAAGCAGGGTGCGAACTGGCTGGCCTACGGCCGCAACTACAGCGAGCAGCGCTACAGCCCGCTGGCGCAGGTCCATGCCGGCAACGTGGGGCGGCTCGGGCTCGCGTGGTCGATGGCGCTGCCCGAAGACCGCTCTCTGCTGTCGACGCCGCTGATCGTCGACGGCGTCATGTACTTCACCGGCAGCTGGAGCAAGACCCGCGCGGTGGACGCCGCGACCGGCAAGCTGCTGTGGGAGTACGACCCGGAGTCGATCAAGCACGCTGGCGGCGAACGCCTGCGTGCCATGTGGGACTCCAGCCGCGGGCTGGCCTACTGGAAGGGCAAGCTGGTCATCGCGACCATCGACGGGCGGCTGATCGGCCTGGACGCGAAGACCGGCCAGAAGCTGTGGAGCACCCAGACCTTCGACCCGAAGCGACCGCTCTACATCTCCGGTCACCCGAAGGCCTTCCGCGACCTGGTGATCGTCGGCAACGGAGGCTCCGAGTTCGGCGCGGGCCGCGGCTTCGTCAGTGCGTACCACGTGGACAGCGGCAAGCTGGCGTGGAAGTTCTACGTGGTGCCGGGCAATCCCGCCGACGGCTTCGAGGACGAGGCCCAGGCGATGGCGGCCAAGACCTGGACCGGCGAGTGGTGGAAGCACGGCGGCGGCGGCCAGGTGTGGAACGGCCTCACCTACGACCCCGAGTACGACCAGATCCTGATCGGCACCGGCAACGGCGGTCCGTGGAACCGGAAGGTGCGCAGCCCGGACGGCGGCGACAACCTGTTCCTCTGCTCGATCGTGGCGCTGGACGCACGGACCGGCAAGTACAAGTGGCACTACCAGACCGTGCCCGGCGAGACCTGGGACTACAACTCCAGCATGGACATGGTGCTGGCCGACCTGAAGCTGCGGCCGGGCGGCGGACCGCGCAAGGTGCTGCTGCATGCGCCGAAGAACGGCTTCTTCTATGTCATCGACCGCAAGAACGGCAAGCTGCTGTCGGCCGAGAAGATCGCCAAGGTGACCTGGGCGACCGGCATCGACATGAAGACCGGGCGGCCGATCGAGGCCGAGGGCGCGCGCTACGAGGACGGCTCGGAGCTGGTATGGCCCAGCGTCTACGGGGCCCACAACTGGCATGCCATGTCCTTCAATCCGAAGACCGGGCTGGTCTACATCCCCAAGGTCGAACTGCCCGCGCTGTTCACCGACACGGGCGTGCGGATCGTCGACTGGCGCAAGCCCGAGAACTTCGGCCAGCTCGATGTCGCGGTCGACATCGGCCTGGGCAGCGACATCCCCAAGGACGCCGGGGTGAGCTCGCTGCTGGCCTGGGACCCGGTGAAGCAGAAGAAGGCGTGGGAGGTGGCCCAGCCGAACTACTGGAACCCCGGCACCATGACCACCGCGGGCAACCTGGTGTTCCAGGGCCGCATCGACGGCACGTTCATCGCCTACGACGCGCGCGACGGCAGGCAGCTGTGGTCGGTGCACGTCGGGTCCGGCATCAGCGCGCCGCCGGTCACCTACTCGGTGGGCGGCCGGCAGTACGTGTCGCTGCTCGTCGGCTGGGGCGGTGCCGGCATGTCGCTCGGTGGCGGCAGCTCGATGGCGCAGTACGGCTGGGGCTTTGGCGGCCAGACGCGGCAGTTGCTGACTTTCGCGCTCGACGGCAAGCTGCCGATGCCCGACGTGGGCAAGCCCGTGTTCGTCCGGCCCATCGTGCCGGCGGATTTCAAGCCCGACGAGAAGCTGGTCGATCGTGGCCGTGCGCTCTACGCCAGCACCTGCGTCTGGTGCCACAGCGCCGGCGCGGTGTCGGGAGGCTATGCGCCGGACCTGCGTGCCTCGCCGATGCTGCTGGACCTGAAGGCGTTGCGGACCGTACTCGAAGGCGCCCTGGTGCAGCGCGGCATGCCGAAATACCCCGACCTCACGGACGACGATCTCGTGGCACTCCAGCACTACGTGCGCAGTCAGGCTATCGTGACTTCACAGCCGACCCCGCCCTAGTCGGCACGGAGCGCACTGCATGATCGATCTCTACACCTCGGCCACGCCCAACGGCTGGAAGGCCAGCATCCTGCTCGAGGAACTGGGGGTGCCGTACACGGTGCATCCGCTGTCGCTGCAGAAGCAGGACCAGAAGACGCCGGCCTTCCTGTCCATCAACCCGAACGGTCGCATCCCGGCGATCGTCGACCGCAGTGCGGGCGACTTCGCGGTGTTCGAGTCCGGCGCGATCCTGATCTACCTCGCGGAGAAGCACGGCCGCTTCCTGCCTGCCGACGTGAAGGGGCGTTCGCTCGTCATCCAGTGGCTGATGTTCCAGATGGGCGGCATCGGTCCGATGCAGGGCCAGGCGAACGTCTTCCACCGCTACGCGCCCGAGAAGATCCCCTATGCCATCGAGCGCTACCAGAGCGAGACCAAGCGTCTCTACCGTGTGCTCGACGGTCGGCTGGCCGACCACGAGTTCCTGGCCGGTGACTACTCCATCGCCGACATCGCCAACTGGTCCTGGGTGTCGCTGTACGACTGGGCCGGCGTGAGCATCGACGATCTGCCGCACCTGCGGCGCTGGCTGGACACCATCGCGGCGCGGCCTGCGGTGCAGCGCGGCATCGTCATTCCCGAGCCGCTGCAGCTCGGCGGCGGCGGCGAGGCGGTGAAGAAGATGGCGCAGTCCATCCTCGTCTCCGCCCCGGGCACGGCCTGAAGCGACGCCCCCGCTGCTCCAGGCAACTTGCTTCTCGCGCGCGCGCTTCAGCCGCGCATGCCGATCTCCTGCCAGCCCGGCGACAGCGAGGCGGTGGCACTGGGCCGCGCGTTCATGCGCGCCAGCCACGCGGTCACGTTCTTGAGCGCCGGGTCGACCTGCAGGCCGGTGGACATGCAGAAGTCGAGGCAGCAGTACAGCACCAGGTCGCCCAGCGTGACGCGCTCGCCGCACAGGTAGGACTTGCCCTTCAGCAGCGTATCCACCAGCGCCACGCCGTCCAGGCCCTTGGCCTTGAGGCCGTCGGCGGCGTCGGGCAGGCAGCGCACGCGGTCCTTGAACAGCGGCAGCCCGGGCCCGAAGCGGAAGGCGTTGTAGAGATGCTCGCAGGCGTTGAGCTCGGCGCGCCGCAGGGCCATGCGCGCCTCGGCGCGTTCCACCGGCGTGTTGCCGATCAGCGCCGGCGTCGGGTGCAGTTCCTCGAGGTACTCGCAGATCGCCACCGTCTCCGCGATGACGCGGCCGTCGTCGAGCTCCAGGCTCGGCGTCTGGCCGGCCGGGTTCTTGGCGAGATACGGGTCCTTGCGGTTCTCGCCGCCGAGGATGTCGAAGTCCTGGAACGGGATCGAGATCTTCTTCTCGGCCATGAACATCCGCACCATGCGGGGATTGGGGCCAAAGGAATTGAGCAGTTTCAAGCGGGTCTCCTGTTGTGACGAACATTGACGATCAAGCGCGACACGGGTGTGCGCGCACGGGGGCTCAGAACGATTCCTTGTAGGGGCGCAGGTCGATCTCCTGCGCCCAGGCGCTGCGGGGCTGGCGGTGGAGCTGCCAGTAGGTCTCGGCGATCGCATCGACGTCGAGCAGGCCGTCCTCGCCGCGCTGCGCCACCATCTTCGGCATCACGCTGCGCAGGCGCTCGCCGTTGATGCCGCCGTCGATCACGACGTGGGCCACGTGGAGACCCAGCGGGCCGAACTCGCGCGCCATGCTCTGGCTCAGCATGCGCAGCCCGGCCTTGGCCGCAGCGAAGTGGGCGAAGCCCGGCTTGCCGCGCAGGCTGCCCGAGGCGCCGGTGAAGATCACCGTGCCGCGCCCCAGCGGTGCCAGGCGCCGCGCCGCCTCGCGGCCGACCAGGAAGCCGCCGAAGCAGCCGACGCGCCAGAAGCTCTCGAACTGCGCCGCGGTGAGCGTGCGGAAATCGATCACCTGGTTGTTGCCGGCGTTGAACACCACCAGATCGGCCGGTTCGCGGCCCGCACCCGGCGTCATGGCCAGGTCGAACAGCCGCTCGACATCGGTTTCCGAGGTGGTGTCGGTGACGACGGCCTGCGCGCTGCCGCCGGTCGCGCGGATGGCGTCGACCACCTGGCCGATCTTGGCGGCGGTGTGCCCCGCCGCGAGGACGTGGTAGCCCTCGGCAGCGAAGCGCCGGCAGACCGCGCCGCCCACGCCCTGCTCGACACCCACGCCGACGACGACGGCGGTTGGAAGGCCCATGCTGTTCTCCACCAATGAACTCGGTTGCGGGTTCAGGCGAATCTCAGCGGGCATGCTCGGTGCCTTGCCGTGCCGCTGCGCTCCTGGCGCATCGACCCGTTCGTCTGCCGATGCATTTTCCGCATCGGCCGGCAAACGGCACTACCCGAAAGGATAGGTTTTCGCTGGCAGGCGTTGGCTCGGTGTCAGCATCCACCAGGCCGGCAGCAGCGCCTGGACTTCGCGCCGTGCGTAGCGGTCGTCGATCAGGTGGACCACGCCGCGGTCCTCGGGCGTGCGGATCACCCGGCCCGCGGCCTGCACCACCTTCTGCAGGCCTGGGTAGAGGTAGGTGTAGTCATCGCCGGCGCCAAACATCGCCTGCATGCGGGCGCGGATCTGCTCGTTGACCGGGTTGACCTGCGGCAGGCCGAGTGTGGACAGGAAGGCGCCGATCAGGCGCCGGCCCGGCAGGTCGATGCCCTCGGAGAATGCGCCGCCCAGCACCGCGAAGCCGATGCCCTGGCCCGCGTCGGCGAAGCGCGCCAGGAAGCGCTGCCGTTCGGCCTCCGGCATGCGCCGCGACTGGCGCCAGCTCGGCAGCTGAGGATGGCGGACGGCCAGCCGATCGGCCACCTGCTCGAGGTAGTCGTAGCTGCTGAAGAAGGCGAGGTAGTTGCCCGGCCGCGCCTCGAATTCGCGGGCGATCAGCGCCACGATCGGGTCCAGCGAGGCCGCGCGGTGCCGGTAGCGGGTGGAGATGTGGCGCGCGATCTCGACCCGCAGCTGGCCGGGCTGGAACGGCGAGACCACGTCGATGACGGCGTGGTCGGCCGGCAGGCCCAGCAGGTCGGCGTAGTAGTGCCTGGGCTGCAGCGTGGCCGAGAACAGCGTGCTCGTGTGGGCCGCGGCCAGGCGCGGCGCCAGGAAGGGCGCCGGCACCAGGTTGCGGATGCACAGCGTCGACGGCGCGGCGCGGCGCGCCCCGGCGCCGGCCGGCGGCCGGGTGACATCGAGCAGCGAGTGGGTGTCCAGCAGTTCGGCGAGGCGCAGCAGTTGCAACGCCTCGAAGTGGAAGGCCCGCAGCGCAGTGTCCTGCGTCTGTGGATGCTCGGCGTCGTGCTCGCCGATCGCGGCACAGGCCAGTTGCAGCGCGGCCTTCAGCGGCACGGGGAAGGCGGCATGCACCTGGTAGGGCAGCGATGGGCCCCGGTCGAGGGCGGCCCAGCAGCGGCGCAGCTTGTCGAGCGCCTTCTTCAGCGCCGGGACGGTCTGCGCCGTGACGGAGCGGCGGGCCTCGGCCAGCGTGTCGGGCCGCAGTTCGGCGCTGTACATCCGGCGTCCGCGCTCCACCAGGTTGTGTGCCTCGTCGACCAGCAGCCCCACCCGCCACAGGTTGGCCTGCGCCAGGCCGTGCAGCAGCGCGCCGAGATCGAAGTAGTAGTGGTAGTCGCCCACCACCACGTCGGCCCAGCGCACCAGCTCCTGGCTCAGGTAGTAGGGGCAGACCGTGTGCTGGCGCGCCACCTCGCGCACCCGGTCCTGCTGCAGCATCACCGTGCTGCCGCACGGCGCCAGTGCTGCGGCACGGGCGTCCGGCAGCCGGTCGTAGAAGCCGCGGGCGAGCGGGCAGGACTCGCCGTGACAGGCCTTGTCGGGGTGCTCGCAGGCCTTGTCGCGGGCCACCAGTTCCAGCACCCGCAGCGGGCCGACGGCCAGGCGCGCCAGCGCGTCGAGCGCGAGCTGGCGGCCCGAGGTCTTGGCGGCCAGGAAGAACAGTTTGTCCAGTTTCGCCCCCGGGGCCGCCTTGAGCAGCGGGAACAGCGTGCCCAGGGTCTTGCCGATGCCGGTGGGCGCCTGTGCGAGCAGGCAGCGACCGGCGTTCGCCGCCTTGTAGACGGCTTCGGCCAGCGGGCGCTGGCCGGCGCGGAAGCCGTCGAAGGGGAAGGCCAGCGCTTGCAGTGCGGCGTCGCGTGCGCCGCGATGTGCCAGCTGCTGCTCGGCCCAGGCCAGGAAGCGCTCGCACTGCTGCTCGAAATGCTGCCGCAGCTCGCCGGCGCTGCAGCGCTCGGTGAACACGGTCTCCTGCTGGCTGCCGATGTCGAGGTAGACCAGCGCGATGTCCAGCGCCGCCAGGTCCTGCTGTCGGCAGAGCAGCCAGCCGTAGATCTTGGCCTGGGCCCAATGCAGCTGGCGGTGCGAGGGCGGCTGGCGGTCGAGCCGGCCCTTGTGGGTCTTCACCTCCTCGAGCCGTTGCCGCGCCGGGTCGTAGCCGTCGGCGCGGCCGCGCACCCGCAGCGCGCCGTGGTCGCCCTGCAGGCTGAGTTCGGTCTGATAGCCCGGGCCGCGGCGCGCGGCCACCAGCGCGTGGCCGGCCATGCCTTCCAGCGCGCTGGGCGCGGGCGTGAAGCGCAGGTCGAGGTCGCCCTGCTTGGCCGCGAACTCGCAGAGCTCGCGCACGGCGACGGTGTAGCGGCGATTCACGGCAGGCTCGCTCCGGCATCGCCCAGCAGAGCCTGCGCGCCGTCGATGTCGCTGTCGCTGCGCAGCGGCGTGGCCCGGGCCAGCGCCAGCCAGACCGCGAAGGGCAGCGTGCAGCGGGCGTGGCGCGCGGGGCGCAGTTGCTCGAAGTGACCGTCTTCCAGGTCGCCGTGCAGCACCCAGACGCCGAAGGCCTCGGGGATTTCCTCGGGCTGCGCCACCGCCACCGGGAACACATAGTGGCACTCGCTGCACAGCCACTGGTAGGCCTGCCGTTTGGCGGCGTGCCGCAGGTCGGACAGCAGATCGGCCCGCGTCGCCTTCACCTCGTGGACCATGGGCTGCAGATAGGCCTCGACGCTGGTGTTGCGCACCGAGTAGAGGTCGGGCCGCGCGATGCGCCACACGCCGGCGGGCGCGGCGTGGCCCGTGCCGGGGTCCTGCCACAGCGTGGGCACGGCGGGGGGTTGCTCCGGCACGGGCGGCTCGGGCGGTGGCGCGTCGATGGCGGCGCGCAGGGACAGCTCGCGCCAGACGATGCGGCCCGCGCGCATCAGGTGCTCGGCGAACTTCTGTGCCAGGCGGTCGTGCGCGCCGAGTTCGCGCGCGCCACGCCGGCGCGCATCGGCCAGCACCTCGATGCCGGCGGCGGTGAGTCGCAGCGTGTCGCGGCCCTCGGGCGTGGTGTGCACGCAGAGCCATTGCGCAGCCAGCAGGTCGAGCTCGATGCCGTCCCGGCAGGGCCAGCCCGCCGAGCGCCAGATCTGCAGCAGGCGGGCACGGTGGTGGCGTGTCAGGCGCGGTTCGGCCATGGAAGGGGAAGCAGGAGGGGGCGAAAAGATACTGTTCGTAAATACAGTACCACGCTTCTCGTCGCGGCCGGGTAAACGAGGGCCGCGTTCGCCTTGACAGCGGCGCGATGCGCTCGCTACTCTACCGACCGATCGGTACAGTTTTGTGTGAACCCCTGTGCGCACCACGCGCCATGACCCGCCGCCGGGGCCTTTGCGTCCGGGCGATCGACGAGGAAACACGACCATGAAGAATTCGAACACGACCCGACTGATGGAGGCCGCCCGGACCGAACTGCAGGTGGGCCGTTCCCTCACCCACGACCCGGGGCGGCGGGCCCTGCTGGGCCGCTCCGCCACGGCGGTGGCGGCCGGCGTGACCGCGCTCGCCGCCGG
>NZ_AZSN01000099.1:0-13866 GCF_000576225.1 Methylibium sp. T29-B
GCCCGCGAGTTCGCGTGCCACGGCTACGCAGACTTTATTCGGCTGCACGCCTCGCGATGACAGTCGGCCGAACCGCATACACAAGCGCACCTGCGCCTTCCAGGCGTGGTTTCGCACCGCCTCGGGCAACGCGGCACTTCGCTCGCGCAGCGTGGTGCTGAGCCTTGCGGGGAAGCGATAGTTCCACGCCGCTTCGGTGAGCAGACGCTTGGCGTGTGCATTGCCCGTCTTGGTGATCGAGCCGCGACGAACGCTGTTGCCGCTGGAGTGTTCCGAGGGCACGAGACCCAGGTAGCCCATCAGCTGGCGTGCCGTTGCAAAGCGATTGATGTCGCCGATCTCCGCAACGAGTCCGATCGCGCTGACGGTGTCGATGCCGCGCAAGGCACGCAGCGCCGCCACGACCGCTTCGAAGCGCCAGCCCTTGACGGCTTCACCCAGTGCATCGGTCAGCCGTTGCACGCGCTCGTCGGCGGCCTGCACAGCGAGCTGGTACTCGCCCAAAGCAACGCGCTCGCCAACGTGCTCGAAGCGTTGAGCGGCAATCCAGATCGCGTGGCTCTTCGTCCATGAGGTCTTGCCGGGATAGCGACGCTCGTGGCGCAACAGGAATGCCTTGAGCTGCTGACGCGCTCTCAGCCGAGCCGTCACAGCGTCCTCGCGCGCCCGGCACAGGTCGCGCATGGCTTCATATGCCTCGTCGGGAACCCATATCGACTTGAGCTCCCCCGACCGCGACAGCTCGGCCAGCCGTGCGCAGTCGCGTCGATCGGTCTTGATCCGATCGCCGGCTCGGCGCGGGATCAGCGACGGCGCAACAATCTCGCAGTGGTACCCACGACGACGCAACTCGCGGTACAGCCCATAGCCCGTCGGGCCGGCTTCGTAGGACACGCAGACCTCGGCCGGAGCGCCCGCCTTGGCCAGCATCTTCAGCAGCTTGTTCACATCCGGCCCCAACGTTCCTACGAACCGCGCCGGCTCCCGGCTCGCGTCGCAGGCAGCGACGCTGATGCTGTCTTTGTGGACATCCAAACCAACGAAGAACTTGATACGCTCGTCCATGGCTCGTCTCCTTCTGTTGCGCCTGGCCCGTCCAGTCGCACGTGGCTCGGCGCACCTCGGTACGCAACCCACGATTCTGGAGACGAGCCTTCTGGCGCTCAACACGGGCGACCATGATGTCTAGTCCGCGAGGCCCGACTTGTCCTTCAACAGTGTTCCAACGCGTGTATGAGCCGAGGTGACGTGGTCGTTGATGGCGCGCGCCGCACCCTGTGCGTCACCTTGGGAAATCGCGTTCAACACGGCGGCATGTTCGTTCCACACCTCGCGCGCTAGATCCCGGTGCCGCAGCACCTCGCCCATCGAACGACGCAGGTGCTGCCAGTGGGCCTGCATGGACTGCACGACCAAAGGATTGCCACTCGCTTCGTAGATCCACTCGTGGAAGTCGACGTCTGCCAGCAAGGCCGCGTGCGCGTCGCCGGCGGCGGCAACCTTCCTGCCGAGTTGAACGATGGCATTGCCGGCCGCAATCTGTTCCTTGGTTGCTCGCTTGGCGGCCAGGGAAGCCGCCAAGGGCTCGAGCGCTGAACGCAACTCGAAGATCGCATCGAAGCGACCTCGATCGACGGGCGCCACCTGGAGACCGCGACGTCCGCGCTCCACAAGGAAACCTTGCAACTTGAGCTGACTCAGGGCGGTCAGCACCGGCTGGCGCGACACCTGAAGCAACTCCGCGAGGTCGTCCTGCCGCACAGGCGCTCCTGGCGCAAGCGTTCCCTCGCAGATTGCGTCAAGGATCTTCTCGTAGACCTGCTCGACGAGAGGCCGCGTCCGCTGGAGGGATTCAATGCTTGTCACAACACCCATTATCGATCGCTCCTTGGGGTAAACACCACATACCGTATGTCGCATACTGTAAGGTATCATGCCATCGACATTGACTTCCATCCTTCTTCACTGGACGACCGCTCGCCATGGAACAAACTCCGATCCGCGTTCTTCTTGCCAAGGTTGGCCTCGATGGTCACGACCGTGGCGTCAAGGTTGTCGCTCGCGCCCTGCGCGATGCCGGTATGGACGTCATCTATTCCGGCTTGCACCGCACGCCTGACGAGATCGTCAACACCGCCATCCAGGAAGACGTCGACGTTCTCGGCGTGAGCCTGCTGTCCGGCGTCCAACTCACGGTGTTCCCAAAGATGTTCAAGCTGCTCGAAGAGAAGGGCGCGAGCGACCTGATCGTGATCGCCGGTGGCGTGATGCCGGATGAGGACGTCGTGGAGATTCGCAAGATGGGTGTGCGAGAAGTTCTCCTGCAGGACACCCCGCCGCAAGCCATCATCGATTCGATCCGCTCCCTGGTCGCCGCTCGCGGCGCCCGCTGAGACCCAAGTCTGAGGCCCGACATGGAAGAGTGGAAATTTCCCGTCGCATATGACGAAAGCTATCTGCCGTCCGCCGATAGCCGGTACTGGTTCCCCCGTCGCGAAACGATGCCGGCGGGGGAGCGTGACAAGGCGATCCTTGAGCGCCTCCAGCAGGTGTGCCAGTACGCCTGGAATCACGCGCCCTTCTACCGGCGCAAGTGGGAGGAAGCCAGTTTCCATCCCAGCCAGCTCAAGTCACTCGAGGACTTCGAGACGCGCGTGCCGGTGGTGAAGAAGACTGATCTGCGCGAGTCGCAGGCCACGCACCCGCCGTTCGGCGACTACGTGTGCGTGCCGGACTCCGAGATATTCCACGTGCACGGCACCAGCGGCACCACCGGCCGGCCGACAGCGTTTGGCATCGGTCGTGCCGACTGGCGCGCCATCGCGAACTCTCACGCCCGAATCATGTGGGGCATGGGCATCCGGCCGGGCGACATGGTCTGCATCGCTGCCGTCCTGAGCTTGTACATGGGCAGCTGGGGTGCGCTGGCCGGTGCCGAGCGCCTGGGCGCCAAGGCATTTCCGTTCGGAGCGGGCGCCCCAGGCATGAGCGCCCGACTGGTTCACTGGCTCCAGACCATGAAGCCGGCGGCCTTCTACGGGACGCCTAGCTACGCAATCCACCTGGCGGAGGTGGCGCGCGAAGAGAAGCTCAATCCGCGTGACTTCGGCCTCAAGTGCCTCTTCTTCAGCGGCGAACCGGGTGCTTCGGTGCCGGGTGTCAAGGACCGCATCGAGGAAGCCTACGGAGCCAAGGTCTACGACTGCGGATCGATGGCCGAAATGTCGCCGTTCATGAACGTTGCCGGCACGGAGCAGAGCAACGACGGCATGCTGTGCTGGCAGGACATCATCTACACCGAGGTTTGCGACCCGGCCACGATGCGTCGTGTGCAGTATGGTCAGCGCGGCACACCGGTGTACACGCACCTCGAGCGCACCAGCCAGCCGATGATCCGGCTGCTGTCCGGCGATCTCACCCTGTGGACGAACGACGAGACCCCGTGCGGCCGGACCTATCCGCGGCTTCCTCAGGGCATCTTCGGTCGGATCGACGACATGTTCACCATCCGCGGTGAGAACATCTATCCTAGCGAGATCGATGCCGCGCTGAACCAGATGTCGGGCTACGGCGGCGAGCATCGAATCGTGATCACGCGCGAATCGGCAATGGACGAACTGCTCCTGCGCGTCGAGCCGACGGAGGCCGTGCAGGCAGCGGGCGCGGCCGCGCTTGAGGTCTTCCGCTCGGAAGCGTCGCATCGCGTGCAGACCGTCCTCGGGGTTCGCGCCAAGGTGGAACTGGTCGCGCCCAACTCCATTCCGCGCACGGACTTCAAGGCGCGTCGAGTGATCGACGACCGCGAGGTGTTCCGCGCCCTGAACCAGCAACTGCAGGCCGGCGCCTGAACAGGATCGGTTCGGAATGACTTACGTTCCATCTACCGTCCTGCTCGAGAAGCTTCGTGCAGGGAACGGCTGGGCGCTAGGGCGCTTGATCTCCCGAGCGGAGGCGGGCGTACCCGAGGCGCGGACGGCATTAGCCGAGGTCTATCGGCTGGCTGGGTCGGCCCATGTCATCGGCCTCACCGGGGTGCCTGGCAGCGGCAAGTCCACGCTGGTGGCCAAGCTGACCGCTGAACTGCGCCGACGTAGTGAGAAGGTCGGCATTGTCGCAATCGATCCGTCGAGCCCGTATTCCGGCGGTGCGATTCTGGGCGACCGCATTCGCATGACCGAGCTGGCCAACGATCAGGGTGTGTTCATTCGCAGCATGGCCACCCGTGGGGCCACAGGCGGCATGGCGCGCGCGGCTCTCGATGCGGTCGACTTGCTCGATGTCGCGGGCTACCAGACGATCATCCTCGAAACCGTGGGTGTCGGTCAGGACGAAGTGGAAGTGGCACACGCCTCCGACACCACGGTCGTCGTGTCGGCCCCCGGTCTGGGCGACGAGATTCAGGCCATCAAGGCCGGGATTCTCGAGATCGCCGACATCCACGTCGTCAGCAAGTGCGACCGGGACGACGCCAACCGCACGCTCACCGACCTCAAGCAGATGCTGACGCTGGGGGCGGTGGTCGGGTCCAAGCGGTCCTGGGCAATCCCCGTCGTTGGCGTCAGCTCGTACACGGGTGAAGGCATTGAGGACCTGCTGGCTCGCATTGCCGCGCACCGCAAGGCCATGACCGACTCAGACGTCGGTCGAGAACGGCGGCGCCGCGTCGCTGAGTTCCGGCTGCACAAGACGGCCGAAACGTTACTGCTGGAGCGCTTTGCCTCAGGCGCGCATGAGTTTTCGCCCGACCTCGCCAACAACCTCACCGAACGTGCCTTGGACCCTTACGCCGCAGCACGCGAACTTATCGTCAAAACGATCCGCAAGGAGTACTCCAATGACCTGGCTTGACGCCAAGAAGCAGACCCAACTCCAGTCGGAACGCAAGGACTGGGAATCCAATGAAGTCGCCGCGTTCCTGAAGAAGCAGCCCGAGCGCAAGGAACAGTTCCACACCATCGGCGACTTCCCGGTTCAGCGCACCTACGTCGCTGCCGACATCGCCGACACGCCGCTGGAGGACATCGGTCTGCCGGGCCGCTACCCGTTCACCCGCGGCCCGTATCCGACGATGTACCGCAGCCGCAACTGGACGATGCGCCAGATTGCCGGCTTCGGCACCGGCGAGGACACCAACAAGCGGTTCAAGTACCTGATCGCCCAGGGCCAAACCGGCATCTCGACCGACTTCGACATGCCCACGCTGATGGGCTACGACTCCGACCATCCGATGAGCGACGGCGAGGTCGGCCGCGAGGGCGTCGCGATCGACACGCTGGCAGACATGGAAGCGCTGCTCGACGGAATCGACCTCGAGAAGATCTCGGTCTCGTTCACGATCAATCCGAGCGCTTGGATCATGCTGGCGTTCTACGTGGCGCTGGCGGAGAAGCGCGGCTACAACTTGAACAAACTGTCGGGCACTGTGCAGGCCGATATCCTGAAGGAGTACATGGCGCAGAAGGAGTACATCTACCCGATCGCGCCGTCGGTGCGCATCGTGCGCGACATCATCACGTACAGCGCGAAGAACATGAAGCGCTACAACCCGATCAACATTTCAGGCTACCACGTCAGCGAAGCAGGCTCCTCGCCGCTGCAGGAAGCTGCCTTCACGCTGGCGAACCTGGTCACCTACGTCGAAGAGGTGACCAAGACCGGCCTGCACGTCGACGAGTTCGCGCCGCGCCTCGCGTTCTTCTTCGTCAGCCAGGGCGACTTCTTCGAGGAGGTCGCCAAATTCCGCGCGCTGCGCCGCTGCTACGCCAAGATCATGAAGGAGCGCTTCGGCGCGAAGAACCCGGAATCGATGCGGCTGCGCTTCCACTGCCAGACGGCCGCCGCGACGCTGACCAAACCGCAGTACATGGTCAACGTCATCCGCACTTCGTTGCAGGCGCTGTCGGCAGTGCTTGGTGGCGCGCAGAGCCTGCACACCAACGGCTACGACGAGGCCTTCGCGATCCCCACCGAGGACGCAATGAAGATGGCGCTGCGCACGCAGCAGGTCATTGCCGAGGAGACCAACGTCACGCAGGTGATCGATCCGCTGGGCGGCAGCTACTATGTCGAGGCGCTGACCACCGAGTACGAGAAGAAGATCTTCGAGATCCTCAAGGAAGTGGACGAGCGTGGCGGCGCGATCAAGCTGATCGAGCAGGGCTGGTTCCAGAAGCAGATTGCCGACTTCGCTTACGAAACCGCGCTGCGCAAGCAGTCGGGCGAGAAGCCGGTGATCGGCGTCAACCGCTTCGTCGAAGACGAAAGCAACGTCAAGATCGAGATCCACCCATACGACCACACGACTGCCGAGCGCCAGGTCGCGCGAACGAAGCGCGTGCGTGCGGAGCGCGACGAGGCCAAGGTACAGACTATGCTCAATCAGCTCGTCGAGGTCGCCAAGGACGAGAGTCAGAACATGATGCCGCTGACCATCGAGCTGGTGAAGGCTGGCGCCACGATGGGAGACATCGTCGAGAAGCTGAAGGGCCTTTGGGGCACGTACCGAGAGACACCGGTTTTTTGAGCATATCCTCGCCATGCCTGAAATCAGCTCGCTATCGCGAACCGAGGTGCGCCGGCTGAAATCAGCCGTGCGCAAGGAATCGAGCGCGCCAGCGGCTGAGCGGCTACTGGCCGATAGTGTTCGAAAGGGCCATGACAAGCTGGCCCTGCATCGATACCTGACGCTGCACAGAATTGACGCTGCAAGGTGTGTCCCCTACGAGGGTTACTGTCGGCAGGTCGCCGGACGCCTGCCGAGCGAGGCACTGCAGCGCGTGCTCCGTCACCTGGGCTGGACGGACTGAGGCCGGAGCGCACTTCACAGGAGCACAAGGCATGGTCAACAACATGGGCGCATGGATCAGTCATCCTGACGACGGAATGACGTCATTGGCGCGCGGTACCCGGGTCGCCAAGAACAGTCCGTACATCGAAGCCATCGGCATCGTCGATGAGCTGAACAGCATGATCGGCATGGCGATTGCCTCGGACTGCGGGTCGGACCTGCGGGCGGTTCTGGCGGAGACCCAGGAAGAACTCGTGACCTTGTCGCTTGAGCTTTCCGACCCTGGAAGCGCGGTCTTGATGGCCGCGGCTTTGCGAAGAATCGACAACGAACTCGATCGCTGGGCCGCGGAACTGCCGGAAACCGTCGGCGTGGTGCTGCCTCGCGGGACGATGGCCGCTGCTCTCTGCTTCAAGGCACGAGCGACGTGTCGAACATTGGAACGCCAACTTCTAAGTCTCGTCGATGACGACCCCGGTGCAGCCGGGAATTCGATTCGCCTCCCCTACGTCAATCGACTGGCGGATCTGCTTCAGGCGCTGGCGCGTACGGTGAACAGGCGCGCCCAGACGGAAGTGTTGGCGAGGCGCGGTCCAGGCGGTACGGGCAACCAAGCCTGACGACCCAGCCAAGCAGGACCAATGCCATGAACCCACCGCCAATTGGCGAGAACTCTGCTGCTGCCGTCATTGCACGCAAGCTCAAGGCACGAGGCGTCGACCGGGTGTTTGGCCTGTGCGGCGGGCACATCATGCCGATCTGGATGCGTCTGGACGCCGAAGGCATCCGCATCATCGACGTGCGTGATGAGCGTGCCGCGGTCTACATGGCGCACGCCTACGGTCAGCTCAGCGGCAAACCCGGGGTCGCCCTCGTTACGGCCGGGCCCGGGGTCACCAACGCGATTACCGGTATCGCCAATGCGCATGTGTCGCGGGCGCCAGTGTTGGTCCTTTCGGGCGTACCTCCTCGGCCGCAGCTAAACCGCGGTGCCCTACAGGATATGGATCACGTCAGCATGGTGAAGGGCGTGACGCGCTTCGCCTGCACCGTCCAGGATCCAGCGCAGGTGCCGCGGGCACTGGACGAGGCCTGGGCACTGGCTCAAGGGGAATCTGGCGGCGAACCCGGCCCGGCTTTCCTCGATTTCCCGACGGACACCTTGCGTGCCGATGTTCCTGCGCCCGTACAGAGGGAGGAACATGCACCAGTGCGCCGAGGCGTCGAGATTCAGGCAGATCCGTCTGCCGTCGCTCAGGCGGCCGACCTCATCTGGCAAGCCCGTCGACCCCTGGTCATTGGCGGCCGCGGCGCGCGTGGTGCGAGGGCCGAACTGGACGAGTTCCTTGCCGCTACTGGAGCCGTGTTTCTCGACACCGGGGAATGCAAGGGGGTCCTTCGCGACGATCATCCGGCGCTCGTGAACGCGATGCGCGGTACGGCCATGGGTGACGCGGACCTGGTCATCACGATCGGCCGAAAGTTGGACTTCCAGGTGGCTTACGGGTCACCAGCCGTTTTCGGCAGCGCGCGCTGGGTCCGGATTGCGGACAACGCGGAGGAATTGCGTGACAACCGCCGCGGCAACGCGGAAGTGCTCGCGTCGCCACGGCGGGCACTGCGAGCACTGGTCGCCGCTGGCCAGGGCCGAGGGTCATCAGTGGATCGCGCCTGGCGCGATCGACTCTGTACCGGGCATGCCACGAGATCCGCCAAGCTCGCATCCGGCATGGCGGCGGCGGCCGATGGAGCAGATGGCCGCATGCATCCCAACCGCTTGCTGGCTGAAGTGCAGCGGGCGATCGGCGACGACGCGGTCGTCGTGGCCGACGGCGGCGATTTCCTTGCCTTCACGCGTGTCGGCATTCGGTGCGACACCTACCTGGACCCCGGTCCCTTGGGTTGCATCGGTGTTGGCACGCCCTTTGGCATTGGAGCGGCGCTGGCCTGCCCGCAACGCACGGTGGCTGTACTGACCGGTGACGGTGCCTTCGGCTTCAATGCCATGGAAATCGACACCGCTGCGCGCCATGCCGTTCCGGTGCTCGTGGTCGTGGCCAACAACGGCGCCTGGCAGATCGAGGTGCACGACCAGACGACTACGCATGGCAAGGTGGTGGGAACGCGCCTGCAGCACGCCGACCACGCAGCGATGGCACGCGCATTCGGTGCGCATGGCGAGCGCGTGGAGAAGGCCGAGGACCTGCCAAAGGCGCTGGCGCGTGCACTGGCAGCCCTCAAAGGCGGGACGCCTGCCTTGTTGGATGTGCTTGTCAGCGGTGAGCCCATGTCGTCGGACGCCAAGTCCGGGCTCGCCTGGGTGCCGGACCTACAGGCGCTGGCCGCCTGGGACGAGGCGGAGCGTCGCTGGCGCGCAGGTGAGGCCGCTTCGGGCAGCTGAAATGTCTACTGCGCTGAATTTGATTCCCTACAAGGGAACTCATCCCGCATTGGCGTCCGCTCCCGCGGCGGCGCTGCCCGGGCACGTCATCGTTGGTCGGGTGACGCTTGGCGCAGGGGCGTGGCTTGGCGCGGGCTCGGTGATTCGCGCAGACGGCCATTTCGTGCAAATCGGCGACGGGCTGCACATGGGCCGGGGTGCAACGGTTCACATCGCGCATGAGCTGTATCCCACATTGATCGGCCATCGGGTTTGCGTCGGGGCCAACGCAGTCGTACACGCCTGCACCGTGGGGAACGACGTCGTCGTGGAACGGGACGCCGTCATCCTCGACGGCGCGGTGGTGGGCGCCGAATGCGTCATCGAGGCGGGCAGCATCGTCTATCCGCGAAGCACGCTGGAGCCCGGCATGCTGTACACCGGCCGACCGGCCGCTCCGGTGAGGGCATTGAACTCGCACGAACGGCAGGCCCGGGCTGAACTGCAGCGAGCCCGCAATCTAGCGGCGCATGCCGAGTGGACGTGTCGGGCAGTGACTACAAGCGTTGCATCCAATGCATTCGTCGCCGGCACGTGCGATCTCGACGGCAGCGTAGACTTGGCCGATGGCGCCAGCGTTTGGTTCGGATGCCGCCTCGACGGGCGAGAGGGAACCATCTCGATCGGTAGGCTCTGCAACGTGCAGGACAACTCAGTGCTCCGGGCCGGTTCAGGCGGAATGGTCTTGGGCGAAAAAACCACCATCGGGCACAACGTCCGGCTAGCGGATTGCAGCGTCGGCGCCCGATGCCTTGTCGGCATCAGCAGTCGCATTGCGCCTGGCACCACCATCGACGATGACACGTTCGTGGCGGGCGGCTGCGTCACGGAGCCAGGGCAACACTTGACCGGTGGGCTCGTCTGGGGCGGTGACCCGGCACGACCCATTGGTGAGATGAACGTGGCCAAGCGCGCGGCCATCCTGAACATCGCGACTGTGTATGCGGGATATGCGGTCGCGCTGCGTGCCGTACTTGTTTGAAAGTGGCGTCGGGCCGGTATTGCGAGACAACATGGGAAAACGACTGACCAGCATCGTCACCCGCACCGGAGACAACGGAACCACGGGACTGGGCGATGGCAGCCGACTGAGCAAGACGGCGTCGCGCGTCATGGCCATGGGCGATGTCGACGAGCTGAATTCCACAATTGGGATGCTCCTGGCCATCGGCATCAACGGTGATGAGGATCTTCAGACACCCGTGCTCCTTCGCAGCGTCCAGCAGGATCTGTTCGACCTTGGGGGCGAACTAAGCATCCCCGGCTACACGCTGTTGAAGGCCGAGCGTGTCGCAGCCCTGGACGATTGGCTGAAGAAGGCCAATGCGAAGCTGCCACGACTGGAGGAGTTCATTCTTCCCGGTGGCTCCTTGGCGGCCGCTCAAGCCCATGTAGCGCGAACTGTCTGTCGGCGCGCCGAGCGCTCGGTCGTCGTGCTGGCCGAAGCGAACACTGTCAATGCGGCCGTCCTTCAGTACCTCAACCGGCTCTCGGACCTGTTGTTCGTGCTGGCGCGCCTCTTGAACCGCCTTGCGGGCGGCGTTGACGAGCAGTGGGATCGAAGCCGCTGACTCGCCGCGACTAAAGACAACTTGCATTCTCTTAACTCCTGATCACTCGAATGGCAATCTCTCCCAGTTCGATCGGCGTCGTCGGCGCGGGCACCATGGGCAACGGCATTGCACAGATATGCGCCGTTGCCGGCCTGAACGTGACGATGCTCGACGTCAATGACACGGCACTCAAGCGCGGCATGGACACCATCAAACGCAATCTCGATCGCATGGTGGCGAAAGAGAAACTGACCGCCGCTGAATGCGATGCTGCAACGGCCAGGATCACCACTGGCCTGGACTACGCCACCCTTCGGTCGGTCGACATGGTGATCGAGGCAGCGACGGAAAATCTAGAGCTGAAGTTGAAGGTCCTGCGCCAAGTCGGCGCCAGCGTCGGCCGAGAGACCGTGGTCGCGACGAATACCTCGTCGATCTCTATCACACAGCTGGCTGCCGTGTTGGACGCGCCGGATCGCTTCATCGGCATCCACTTCTTCAATCCTGTTCCGGTCATGTCGCTGCTGGAGGTGATTCGCGGAGTACAGACTTCAGATGCGACTTACTCGGCAACGATGGCCTTCGCGAAGACCGTCGGCAAGTCGCCCATCACGGTCCGCAACAGCCCGGGCTTCGTTGTCAACCGCATCCTGTGCCCGATGATCAATGAAGCAATCTTCGTGTTGCAGGAGGGTCTTGCGACAGCAGAGGACATAGACGCCGGCATGCACTTGGGATGCAACCACCCGATTGGCCCTTTGGCTCTGGCCGACATGATCGGCCTCGACACGCTTCTGTCGATCATGCTTGTACTCCACGATGAATTCTGCGACCCCAAGTACCGGCCAGCTCCCCTGCTGAAGGAGATGGTTGCTGCCGGACGTCTTGGGCGAAAGAGCCGACAGGGTTTCTACAGCTACAGCTGACTAAACTAGAATTTGACGGACACGTCGTTGGTGCGAGCCCGCAGCGCTATCTGACGCCGTGGCGCGAACCCGTCTCTGAGCATGGTCCGCAGGTCGTCGGCGACTGTGGTGAGCGGCGCAAGCCGCATCCGGTTTATCCGGTTTAAGAGCGAGTCAAGATCGACGCCTTGCATGGCGCTGCCGTTCATCAATAATGGTGATGTACGGCATGGCAATGCGCAAGCGAAGACGAGGTGTTCCCCAACGCCCCAACGCGGTGGGCATTTACATCGGAGCCTCCAGCCACTGTATGGCGGTGCCGCGGCATTTCGCCGAAGCTGTCAATTGCGACGCGGTGCGCGAAGTCGTGGCGATGACCGATGAGCTGACCGCACTAAGTCCTGGACTCGTCGGCCAGGTGATCACTAAAGGTCCGGAACCGTCGTACTGGCCATTTTCTCGCGCCACAGAGCTGGAACCGTTCGACAGTGATCAGAAAGTCTCCTGAAGCGTTCGACAGTCGGGGCGTCCATGCCGTTGGTTCCGGGTCTTTGGTGCGAGGGTTTCCGGAAATCTAGTGATTTCCGACAAAGAGGCGCTTGCCGCGCACCGGGCAGCCGGACGCATCCACTTGAGTTGACATAAACATTATCGAAGCCCATTCGAGCCTGCGGATCCAGGCCCGGACCAGCTGTCTGACCGGTGTCCTGATGGTGATCCGCACCGCCAGAGTCGCCTCCAAGATCGCGCGCGGGCGGGCGCCACAGATCGTTCAAACCACCGCCTTCCTGTGCGCCGCAGTGCCACTCCGGGGCGGGCCGTCGGCTGAACTTCGAGGCCCCATTCCCTCGGGGCGCCTCCTGGTCTCCGACGTATTGGCGATACCGCTCCGGCAGCAAGCCCGTTTCGGCTTGTGCCGCGCGTTGATGGTGGTCAACGATGCGGCGGTGGATACGCAGCGACTCTCAATCCGCGGCCGCATCCTGGAGCCTGACCAGCCCGCGCTCCAGGATGCGTTGGCCGCCGTCTACGAAACACCCGAGCGACCGCGCTGTCTGTGCGTGCCGGGCGGCGTCGAAATGTATGTCGCCTTTCACCGCCGCTACCTGGCCAAGCGCATGCCGGAGACTGGCAGCCAGCACCACCCGGCCTGCCCGTCGTTCGAGCCGTCGCCACAGCAGTCAGGGCTGGGCGAACTGGTGGGCGACGCAGTGCGCGAGTCCGAGGGGGCCGTGGAATTGCGGGTCGACTTCGCGTGGAGCCGCCAGGCCGGCGGCAAGGCTCTGGGCCGACGGACGGACGATGACCCGGGCGAGATCGAGGCGCCGCGGCGCCGCATGAGCCTGCGCGCGCTGACGCACTTTCTGTTCGAGCGCGCGGGCTTCAACCGCTGGTCGCCGGCGATGTCCGGTAAACGATCGCAGGGTGTGCTGCACAAGTACCTGCAGCGCGCCGCCGAGCAGGTGCGGGCGAAGGGTGTCGTGCTTGGCGAGCGCCTGTACGTGCCGGAGCAGTTCAACGAAGCGACGCACGCGGAAGCGGCGCGGCGCCGCCGAGAACGCCTGGGTGTGTTGCGGCCGCACGATGCGTGGCGCCACTGGCCGTGGCGCTGGCCGAGTTCAAGGCGGCCGAGGCCTTCCCGGGCGGCTACCGGATCTGGCTGAAACACATGCCCGACGCGCCGCTGCTGGCGTCGGCCAAGACCTGGGAACGGATCGCGAGGACCTATGCGGCAGTGCTCGAAGCCCGTGACGCTGACCATGGTCAGCGTGTGCGCGCGGTGATCACGGCCTTGATCCGCGCGCGGCGCGAGCACACGTACGAGATCGACACTGCGACCCTGCTGCTGGCCAGCGATCAGTGGATCCCGGTCGAGGGCGTGCATGAACTGCCGTTGCTGCAGGCGCTCGTCGATGCGGGGCGGTACTTCGTCAAGCCGCTGCGTTACGACGCGCGCTGCGCAGCCGCGTTCGCCAATGCGCTGCTGCTGGACACGGGCGCCGTGCCGCTGCCGCTGCACGTGTACAGCCCCTTCATGACCCCACGCGAGCGTGAGGCCAAGGCCGCCACGCTGCGCGCTGCGGGCGGTGGCTGGGTGTGGTCCACCGACGAGCCGATGCACGCGTTGCCGCCGGCCGCACCGCGGCGCGCGTGAGGGCGGCGCGGCTGAACAAGCGCACT
>NZ_AZSN01000100.1:0-13755 GCF_000576225.1 Methylibium sp. T29-B
CCGCTGGGCCGCGCCGGCTTCGCCAACCACGTCGAGCGCGGCCCGGTCGAGGCGGCCAACGACGAGCGCGGGGACGACGGCCTGCGCCGGGCCCGGCGGATCAGGCGGCGCTCAGTAGAACAGCAGCCACAGCAGGCCGACGATCAGAAGCCATTTGCCGGCGTAGTAGACCTGCCGGTGGCTGACCTTCAGGGCCTTGGCCTTCAGGCGCAGCTGGTAGGCGAACGCGAAGAAGCGGTTGATGGCGCCCACCGGCTCGTCGCCGGTCTCGTTCTGCGACGACGCGGCGGCCATCACGTGGGTTGCGAACATGCGGTTGAACCAGCGCACCGGCGCCGTGTGCAACGGGCGCTCCACGTCGCAGAACAGCACCACGCGCTGCTGCTGGGTCTCGTTGGCGGCGTGGTGGATGAAGGTCTCGTCGAACATCACCACCTCGCCGTCCTTCCAGTGGTAGCGCTGGCCGTCCACCTCGATGAAGCAACCGGGGTCGTTGGGCGTGGTCAGTCCCAGGTGGTAGCGCAGCGAGCCGGCGTAGGGATCGCGGTGCCGCACCAGCGTGGCCCCCGGTGGCAGCGACGCGAACATCGCTGCCTTGATGCTGGGGATGCTCTTCAGCAGCGCCACCGTCTGCGGGCACAGCGCGTTGGCGCTGCTCAGTTCCTTGCCGTACCAGGTGAGGTAGAAGCGCTTCCAGCCGGTGCGGAAGAAGGAGTTGAAGCCGATGTCGTTGTAGCTCGCGGCCGCACGGATCTGGCCCTCGTCGTTGAGCTTCAGCGCCTCGTCG
Source organism: Methylibium sp. T29-B (assembly GCF_000576225.1). Classification (NCBI taxonomy): domain Bacteria; kingdom Pseudomonadati; phylum Pseudomonadota; class Betaproteobacteria; order Burkholderiales; family Sphaerotilaceae; genus Methylibium; species Methylibium sp. T29-B. The sequence goes on from NZ_AZSN01000100.1 coordinate 788, forward strand.
CGGATGGTCTGCCAGTTCGCCTGCAGCGGCGCCAGTTCCGGGAACTGCTGCGGGTCGAGGTAGGCCTTGGCCGGCACGCGCGAGAACAGGTACATCAGCGCGTTCACCGGCGCCAGCACGATGGTGAAGTCGAGTGCCCGCTTCAGCGGGAAACGCACCTTGCCGCGGAAGTGGATGAACAGCGCCGAGGCGAGGAAGACGACGAGGACCCAGTGACGCAGTTCCATGATGTCCGTGGCTCAGCAGGGGGTCATTTCTGGATGTCGCCCAGGCAGAGGTACTTGATCTCCACGTAGTCGTCGATGCCGTGGTGCGAGCCCTCGCGGCCCAGGCCCGACTGCTTGACTCCGCCGAACGGCACCTCGGCGGTCGAGATCAGGCCGGTGTTGATGCCGACCATGCCGTACTCCAGCGCCTCGCCGACGCGGAAGATGCGGCCCACGTCGCGGCTGTAGAAGTAGCTGGCCAGGCCGAACTCGGTGTCGTTGGCTAGCGCCACCACCTCGGCCTCGGTCTCGAAGCGGAACACCGGCGCCACCGGGCCGAAGGTCTCCTCGCGGGCGCAGAGCATCTCGCCCGTGGCCTGGGCCAGCACCGTGGGCGCGTAGAAGCGCTCGCCGATGCGCTGGCCGCCGGTCAGCAGCTTCGCACCCTTGGCCAGCGCGTCGGCCACGTGGGATTCCACCTTCGCCAGCGCCGCCTCATCGATCAGCGGCCCCTGGGTCACGCCGGCCTCGAAGCCGTTGCCGACCTTGATGGCCTTCACCTTCGCCGCCAGCTTCTCGACGAAGGCGTCGTAGACGCCGGCCTGCACGTAGAGCCGGTTCGCGCACACGCAGGTCTGGCCGGCGTTTCGGTACTTGCTGATCATCGCGCCCTCGACCGCGCTGTCGAGGTCGGCATCGTCGAACACGATGAAGGGCGCGTTGCCGCCGAGCTCCAGGCTCAGCTTCTTGATGGTCGGCGCGCACTGCTTCATCAGGATGCGGCCGACCTCGGTGGAGCCGGTGAAGCTCAGGTGGCGCACGGTGTCGCTGGCGCACAGCACGTTGCCGATCTGGATCGAGCGCTCCGCGTCGGCCGTCAGCACGTTCAGCACGCCGGCCGGCATGCCGGCGCGCTGCGCCAGCTCGGCAACGGCCAGCGCCGACAGCGGCGTCTGCTCGGCCGGCTTGATGACCACCGGGCAGCCGGCGGCCAGCGCCGGCGCGACCTTGCGGGTGATCATCGCGATCGGGAAGTTCCACGGCGTGATGGCCGCGCACACGCCCATCGCCTGCTTCAGCACCAGGTAGCGCTTGTTGTTGTCGGTGGTCGGGACCGTCTCGCCGTAGACGCGCTTGGCTTCCTCGGCGAACCACTCGATGAAGCTGGCGCCGTAGCCCACCTCGCCCTTGGCCTCGGCCAGCGGCTTGCCCTGCTCGGCGGTCATGATGCGGGCCAGGTCGTCGGCGTGCTGCAGCAGCAGCTGGTACCACTTCATCAGCACCGAAGCGCGTTCCTTGGCGGTCTTGGCGCGCCAGGCCGGCCAGGCGCGCGCCGCGGCGGCGAGGGCGGCTTCGGCGTCGGCAGCACCCAGGTTGGCCACCTGCGCCAGAACCTGACCGGTGGCAGGGTCGGTGACGGCGAAGTGTTCGCCGCGGTCGACCCATGCCCCATCGATCAGCGCGGCGGTCTTCAGCAGGGTGGGGTCGGCCAGGGTGGCCAGCGGCGAATTCTTCATGTCCATGCGGTGTCTCCGGAACCGGTTTTCGATGATACGCGCCGACCCTGTTCCACGCAGGCCATGAGGGTTGCAAACCTATAATGAAAAAGTTTGTTGAATCAAGCACTTGCGCCAGCATTCGCGCGTCGCGGACCGCCGCCGCGCACCGCCCGCCGACCCGACCGAGCCCCCGCATGAAAGCCTCCGAGATCCGTTCCGCCTTCCTGAAGTTCTTCGAGTCCAAGGGCCACCAGATCGTGGCCTCGAGCCCGGTGGTGCCCGGCGACGACCCGACGCTGCTGTTCACCAATGCGGGGATGAACCAGTTCAAGGACGTGTTCCTCGGCTTCGACAAGCGCCCGTACTCGCGCGCCACCACGGCACAGAAGTGCATCCGCGCCGGCGGCAAGCACAACGACCTCGAGAACGTGGGCTACACGGCGCGGCACCACACCTTCTTCGAGATGCTGGGCAACTTCAGCTTCGGCGACTACTTCAAGCAGGATGCCATCGCCTATGCCTGGGAGCTGCTGACCGAGGTCTTCAAGCTGCCCAAGGACAAGCTCTGGGTCACCGTCTACGCGGAGGACGACGAGGCCTACGAGATCTGGAACAAGCAGGTCGGCGTGCCGGCCGAGCGCATCGTGCGCATCGGCGACAACAAGGGCGCGCGCTACGCCTCCGACAACTTCTGGATGATGGGCGACACCGGGCCCTGCGGCCCGTGCACCGAGATCTTCTACGACCACGGCCCCGAGATCCCCGGCGGCCCGCCCGGTTCGCCCGACGAGGACGGCGACCGCTACATCGAGATCTGGAACAACGTGTTCATGCAGTTCAACCGCGACGAGGCGGGCGTGATGCACAAGCTGCCCAAGCCGAGCGTGGACACCGGCATGGGCCTGGAGCGCATCACCGCGGTGCTGCAGCACGTGCACTCCAACTACGAGATCGACCTGTTCGTCGCGCTGCTGGCGGCGGCCAAGCAGGCGGTGGACGCGGCCGGCGCAGGCGACAGCGACAAGGACTCGCCGTCGCTGAAGGTCATTGCCGACCACATCCGCGCCTGTTCGTTCACCATCGTCGACGGCGTGATCCCCGGCAACGAGGGCCGCGGCTACGTGCTGCGCCGCATCGCCCGCCGCGGCATCCGCCACGGCTACAAGCTCGGCGCCCGCAAGCCCTTCTTCCACACGCTGGTGGCCGAGCTGGTGCGCCAGATGGGCGAGGCCTACCCCGAGCTGGCCCGCGCCGAGGCGCGCGTGACCGAGGTGCTGAAGCAGGAGGAGGAGCGCTTCTTCCAGACCATCGCCAACGGGATGGAGATCCTGGAATCGGCCCTGGCCGGCGGCGCGAAGACCCTCGACGGTGAAACCGCCTTCAAGCTGCACGACACCTACGGTTTCCCGCTCGACCTGACCGCCGATGTCTGCCGCGAACGCGGCGTGACGGTCGACCAGGCCGGCTTCGACGCCGCGATGAAGCGCCAGCGCGAGCAGGCGCGCGCGGCCGGCAAGTTCAAGATGGCCGCCGGCCTCGAGTACGCCGGTGCGGCCACCACCTTCCACGGCTACGAGCACCTGGTGCACGAGGGCTCGAAGGTCACCGCGGTCTACGTCGATGGTTCGGCCGTGCCGAGCGCGAAGGCCGGCGACGACGCGGTGATCGTGCTCGACCACACGCCGTTCTACGCTGAGAGCGGCGGCCAGGTCGGCGACGGCGGCGAGCTGCGCAACGGCACGAGCCGCGTGATCGTGGAGGACACGCAGAAGATCCAGGCCGACGTGTTCGGCCACCACGGCCGCGTGGTCGAGGGCGAGATCCGGGTCGGCGACGTGCTGAACGCGCGGGTCGACGGGGAGCAGCGCGCCAGGACCGTGCGCAACCACAGCGTGACCCACCTGATGCACAAGGCACTGCGCGAAGTGCTGGGCGGCCACGTGCAGCAGAAGGGCTCGCTGGTGAACGCCGAGCGCACTCGCTTCGACTTCGCGCACAACGCGCCGATGAGCGATGCGCAGATCGCGAAGGTGGAGGCGATCGTCAACGCCGAGATCCTGGCCAACGCGCCGACACAGGCGCGCGTGCTGCCGATGGAGGAGGCGCAGAAGCTCGGCGCGATGATGCTGTTCGGCGAGAAGTACGGCGACGAGGTGCGCGTGCTCGACATCGGCAGCAGCCGCGAGCTGTGCGGCGGCACCCATGTGCAGCGCACCGGCGACATCGGGCTGTTCAAGGTGGTCGCCGAGAGCGGCGTCGCGGCCGGCATCCGCCGCGTCGAGGCGATCACCGGCGACAACGCGCTGGCCTACGTGCAGCAGCTCGAGGGCACGGTGGCCGGTCTGGCCGGCGCGCTGAAGGCGGCGCCGGCCGAGGTGCCGGGCCGCGTCGCCGCGGTGCTGGAGCAGCTGCGCACGCTGGAGAAGGAGCTCGCCGCGCTGAAGGGCAAGCTCGCTTCCTCGCAGGGTGACGGGCTGCTGGCACAGGCCGTCGACGTGAAGGGTCTGAAGGTGCTGGCGGCCCGGCTCGAAGGCGCCGACGCGAAGGCGCTGCGCGACACCCTGGACCAGCTGAAGAACAAGCTCAAGAGCGCGGCCATCGTGCTGGCAGTGGTGGAGGGCGGCAAGGTGCAGCTCGCCGCCGGCGTGACCGCCGATGCGACCGCCCGGGTCAAGGCCGGCGAGCTGGTCAACTTCGTGGCGCAGCAGGTCGGCGGCAAGGGGGGCGGCAAGCCGGACCTCGCGATGGCCGGCGGCACCGATCCGGCCGGGTTGGGGGCGGCGCTGGCTTCGGTGGCCGGCTGGGTCGGCGAGCGGGCCTGAGCCGCACGGGCCTGGATCGCATGGAGCCGCTGCAGCGATGCGCGGGCCCGCGCGGCGGGCTGGGGCGGAGGCTCGGGATCGGCGTGGTGCTGGTGGCCGTGCTGCAGTCGGTCGCGGCGCAATCGGCCGGGCCGGAGTTCGTGGCGCCGCCGGGCTCGGCGCGCACCGATGCGGTGGTGCAGGGACCAGTGGTCGATGCGCGGACCCTGGCGCAGGAAGCGGTGGAGCTCTACGGTCGCACCTGCGCCGTCGCCGGCGGCGATGCCGGTGCGCGGGTCGACCTGGCGCTGGCTGCCGGCCTGGCGCCGCTGCAGACCGATGATGCGCAGCGCAGCAGCCTGCTCGGCGGGGCGAGCGGGCAGGTCTACGCCGCACCCGACCGCGAGGCCCTGCTGCAACTGGCGCTCGCGGATGATGGCCGCTGCGTGGTGTGGGCCGAGCATGCCGACGGACCCAGCGTGCTCGCCGGTTTCCTGCGGGTGATCGACGAGGTCCACGGCCCGGGCACGTCGCTGCAGCCGGTGCGCGAGCGCGTGGTGCAGATCACCGGCGGCTGGCGTCGGCAGACCGGTTTCGACCTCGGCGACGAGCCGGCACGGCGGGCCTTCGACGCGATCACGCTGGTCGGCAACCGGCCCGGCGTGCAACTGCTGCGGGCGGCGCCCGTCGATCGTTGACGGACGCTCAGGCCGCCTGCGCGGCAACCGGGGGTGACAGCTGTGCCAGCCCGCGCAGCACGTCGCCGACGATCAGCACGGCCGGGCTGCCCAGGCCTTCGCGCGCCAGCGTGTCCAGCAGGCCGCCGAGCGTGGTGAGCGCGCTGCGCTGCCGCGCGGTGCTGGCGTGCTGCACGATGGCGAGCGGCGTGCCGGCCGGCAGGGCTTCCAGCAGGCCCGCCTGCAGACGGGCCGCCTGGCTCACGCCCATGTAGATCACCAGCGTGAGGCCCTGCGCGGCCGCCGCACCGAGCACGCGCCAGTCCAGCGTGGTGGACTCGTCCTTGGCGTGGCCGGTCACGAGCATCACGCCGTGGGCATGGTCGCGGTGCGTCAGCGGTGCGCCGATCGAGGTGGCCGCGGCGAGGCCGGCGGTGATGCCGTTGACCACCTCGACGTGCACGCCGTGCGCGCGCAGCGAGGCGGCTTCCTCGCCGCCGCGCCCGAAGATGAACGGGTCGCCGCCCTTGAGCCGCACCACGCGTTCGCCGGCCAGCGCCTCGCGCAGCATCAACTGTTCGATGAAGGCCTGCGGCGTGCTGCGGCAGCCGCCGCGCTTGCCGACGTGGACGATGCGCGCCGAGCGGCGCGCGTAGCGCAGCACCGCGTCGCCGACCAGGTCGTCGACCAGCAGCACCGTGGCAGCGCGGATCGCGCGCACCGCCTTCAAGGTCAGCAGCTCCGGGTCGCCGGGGCCGGCGCCGACGAGCCAGACCGTCGGCACCGGAGGTTCAGGCCGAGCGCTCATGGGTTCTTTCCTCGTGTTGTCGCATGGCCGCGTGTGCGCGGACCAGCACCTCGACCTGCTCGACGAGCGGGCCGGGGACCGGCTTCTCTCCGCTGACCACCGCCTGGATGTAGACCGCCGTCGTCGCGGCATCGCTGCTGCGCGGCAGCAGCGGCAGCTCGGCCAGCACGCCCTCGACCGCGGAACGGCCGAGTTCGGGCCGCGGCGTGCCGGCGATGAAGATGTCGAGCTTCGGCAGGCGGCGCGCGTCGGCCACCGGCTCGCCCTCCGTGCCGCGCATCAGCAGGGCATGTGCGCCGGTGTGCTGCAGGAAGCGCGTGTGCGCGGCCGCGTACTCAGGGTGCGTGTAGTTGACGACGCGCAGGCAGGCGCGGCCTCGCGGCGTCAGCAGCTTGGCCACGGTGTGTGCCGGGTTGCGCAGGCCCAGCACCCAGCGCAGTTCGAGCAGCGGCACCAGCGCCGGGCACAGCACCGCGGTGGGCACGAACACCGGCTCATGGCGCGCCCAGGCATCGTGCACGCCGGCGGCGTCGCGCGCGATCGGCAGCCCCAGGCTCTCGAACAGTTCGTAGGTGGTGACGCGCGCCGGATCGTGCAGCGGTCCGTGCACCAGCACCGGCACGCCCTCCTGCGCGAGCAGCAGCGCGAGCAGCGGCGTGAGGTTGGGCAGCTTGCGTGCGCCGTTGTAGGAGGGCAGCAGCACCGGCATGGCATCCGCCTCCAGCACCAGGCTGCGCTCGGCCGCACAGGCGGTGAAACCAGCCAACTCCTCGGTGCTCTCGCCCTTGATGCGCATCGCGATCGCGAACGCGCCGCGCTCGGCCTCGCTCACCGTGCGGTCGAGAACCTGGTTCATCAGGTCGCGGGCCTGGGCCTCGGTCAGCGAACGTGCGCCTTCCTTGCCGCGGCCGATTTCCTTGAGGTAGTGCGCGATGCCCATCGTGATCCGTGTTCCGCAAGACTCAGGCCAAGCCGGCCGTCTGTGCCGTCGCAGGTGCAACGGCTTGCAAACGGAGGCTAGCGCACGCTCGTCGAATGCGCACTCCCCTGGTGTGCGTCAGGCGGCCTGCACCGAACCGCGAACGAGGGTGCGCAAGGCCGGAATGCAGGAGCCGCAGTTCGTGCCGCACTTCAGCAGGCCTTGCAGTTGATCGAGCCGAGCCTCCGGGGTTCCGCTGCAGCGCGTGAGGGCGTCCAGGATCTCGGGCTCGGTGACGTTGAAGCACGAGCACACCTGCCTGCCGCGCGCCACCACCGCCCCCGGCGGCTCGGCGCCCGGCCGCAGCAGCGCGCGACCGTAGGCCTGCGCCGGCAGTTCGTCGGTCAGCAGCGCCTTGATCCAGGCCTCGGCGCGGATGTCGCCGCCGAGCACGAAGCGTCGAGCCTCGCGTTGCCGCCGTCGCCGGCCACCAGCCGCATCGCACGACGCTGGCCGCGCTTGGGGTCGGCATAGCGCAGCGCCTGCGGGCCCGCCACGCCGAGCAGGCTCTCGATCTGCGCCATCAGTTCGTCGGCCGCCGGCTCCTCGGCGGCGGCCCGGAACAGCACGCCGACCACGCCGCGCGCATGCGGCTCGCGCCCGAAGGCACGCAGTGCGCGTAGGAGAACGAGGGCATCAGGTCGCGCAGCCGCTGCTGCGCCAGCAGGGCCTGGTCCTCGGGCAGCCAGGCAGCGGCGAGCAGTTGCCAGGGCATCTCGGCCTTCAGCAGCTTCACCGCCGCGTGCTTGAGCTCGGGCTGCTTCGACTGCGGACAGTAGGCGCTGGGCATCAGCGTGTTGATGCCGGCCAGCCGCACGCCCGACGGCGACAGGCCGGAGACGAATTCCTCGCCCCAGTGCATCGCCACGAAGGCCTGCGCCGGCGCGACCGAATCGCTGGCCCGCACCGGCAGCATCACCGAGCCGCGGCGCGAGGTCACGTGCACCAGCGCGCCTTCCTCCCAGCCGCGACGCACCAGCTCCCGCGGATGGATCTCGACGCCGGGCTCCGCGACGTGGCCGAACAGCCGGCCCAGCGTGCCGGTGCGGCTCATGCCGTGCCAGTGATCGCGCAGCCGGCCGGTGGTCAGCGAGACCGGGTAGCGCGCGTCGCGCGGCTCCGCCACCGGCCGATAGGCCATCGCCGCGAAGCGGGCTCGGCCGTCGGGGGTGGCGAACACGCCGTCCTCGTAGAGCCGGGCGCGGCCTTCGGCCTGGCCTTGCGGGCAGGGCCACAGCTGAGGGCCCTGGTCGAGGCGGGCGTAGCTGAGACCGGTGATGTCGAGGTCGCGTCCGCGCGTGCTCTCGCGGTGTTCGTTCCACACCGACTCGGGGCTGGCATAGGGGAACAGCGAGCCGCCGTTCGCGACGCGGCGCGGCAGCTTCGCTTCGAGTCGGCGTGCAAAGTCGACCGCGGCGGCCCAATCGTGGCGGGCCTCACCGGGCGCCGCAACGGCCGGGCGCACGCGGCTGATGCGGCGTTCGCTGTTGGTGACGGTGCCGTCCTTCTCGCCCCAGGTCGTGGCCGGCAGCAGCAGGTCGGCATAGGCCGCGGTGGCGGTGGTGGCGAAGGCTTCCTGCAACACGACGAACTCGCAGCGTTCGAGGGCGCGGCGCACCGTCGTCTGGTCGGGCATCGACTGTGCGGGGTTGGTGCAGCTGATCCACAGCGCCTTGATCTCGCCGTCGGCGGCGGCCTGGAACATCTCCACCGCACTCTTGCCTGGTGCGGCGGGCACGTCCGGCACGCCCCACAGCGCGGCGACCTCGGCGCGGTGCTGCGGGTTGGCGAGGTCGCGGTGCGCGCTCAGCAGGTTGGCCAGGCCGCCGACCTCGCGCCCGCCCATCGCATTGGGCTGGCCGGTCAGCGAGAACGGGCCGGCGCCGGGTTTGCCGATCTGCCCGGTGGCGAGGTGCAGGTTGATCAGCGCGGCGTTCTTGTCGGTGCCGCTCGAGCTCTGGTTCAGGCCCTGGCAGTACAGGCTCAGCGTCGGCGTGTTCTGGCCGAACCAGCGCGCCGCCTGCACGATGGCGGCCTCGTCGAGCCCGCAGACCTGGGCCACGTGCTTGGGCGTGAACTCGCGCACCCGGTCGCGCAGCGCCTCGAAGCCGGTGGTGTGGGTGGCGATGTAGGCGGTGTCGGTCAGGCCCTCCCACATCAGCAGATGCAGCAAGCCGTGGAACAGTGCCACGTCGGTGCCGGGCAGCAGCGGCAGGTGCAGGTCGGCGACCTCGGCGGTCTCGGTGCGGCGCGGGTCGGCGACGATCAGCTTCATCGCCGGGTTGGCGGCGCGCGCGTCCTCGAGCCGGCGGAACAGGATGGGGTGGGCCCAGGCGGTGTTGCTGCCGGCGATGAAGATCGTGCTGGCGTGCTTCAGGTCGTCGTAGCAGGCCGGCGGCGCGTCGGCGCCGAGCGTCGCCTTGTAGCCGGCCACCGCGCTGCTCATGCACAGGCGTGAGTTGGTGTCGACGTTGTTGGTGCCGATCAGCCCCTTGGCGATCTTGTTGAAGACGTAGTAGTCCTCGGTCAGCAACTGGCCCGACAGGTAGAAGCCCACCGCGTCGGGACCGTGCTGCGCGATCACCGCCGCGAAGCGCTCGGCGGCCTCGTCGAGCGCGGCATCCCAGCCCACCGGCTGGGCGGTCTGGCCGCGCGCAGCGCGCCGCAGCGGCTGCAACAGGCGCGTCTGCTGCGTGATGGCGGCCGAGGCGGTGAGATGCAGCGTGCTGCCCTTGGTGCACAGGCGGCCGAAGTTCGCCGGGTGCTCCGGATCGCCGCGCACGCCGGTGATCTGCGCGCCCTGCGACTCGATGATCACGCCGCAGCCGACACCGCAGTAAGGACAGGTCGATCGGGTCTCGCGCATGGGATCGGGCGTGCGGTCGTCAGTCGTCGTCTTCAGGCCGTCGCCTTGCTGCAGGGGCCCGCGACCGGGGCGACGGCGTCGAGTGCCTTGCCGGCCAGTTCCGCGGCATCGAGGAAGACCTCGCCGCCCTCGACCTTGCAGGCGAAGGTCGGCGTGCAGCCCTCGTCGGGCGCCTTGGCGCAGCCGTCGGCCAGACCGATGGTCCAGTTGTGCAGCGGGCAGGCCACGCTCTCGCCGAACACGATGCCCTGGCTCAGCGGGCCGCCCTTGTGCGGGCAGCGGTCGAGCAGCGCGAACACCTTGTCCTCGCTGTTGCGGAACACCGCCACGGCCACGGCGTTGGCCCGCAGCACGCGGCGCGCGCCCAGCACCGGGATGTCTTCGACACGGCAGATCGTCTTCCAGTCACTCATCATCAGTCTCCTTCGGGCTCAGGCGTTCAGCGCGTCGAACTGGCGCTTGTCGACCTCGGCCTTGTCGAACTCGAACCACGGGTCGGGTTCGCCGTCGAGCGCGAACTGCAGCCGCTCCCACAGCGCCTTGCGGCCCTCGGCGTCGTCGAGGATCTTCTTCTTCACGTAGTCGAGCCCGACCCGGTTCACGTAGTGCACCGTGCGCTCGAGGTACCAGCCTTCCTCGCGGTAGAGCTGGCAGAAGGCGCCGGTGTACTCCAGCACCTCCTCCGGCGTCTTGAGCTTGACGAAGAAGTGCGCCACCTCGGTCTTGATGCCGCCGTTGCCGGCCACGTACATCTCCCAGCCGGAATCGACGCCGATGATGCCGACGTCCTTGATGCCGGCCTCGGCACAGTTGCGCGGGCAGCCCGACACGGCGAACTTCACCTTGTGCGGCGCATACATGCGCCACATCGCGCGCTCCAGGTCCTTGCCCATCTGCGTGCTGTCCTGGGTGCCGAAGCGGCACCACTCGCTGCCCACGCAGGTCTTCACGGTGCGCAGCGCCTTCGCATAGGCGTGGCCGCTGGGCATGCCGATGTCCTTCCAGACCGCGGGCAGGTCTTCCTTCTTCACGCCCAGCAGGTCGATGCGCTGGCCGCCGGTGACCTTGACGGTCGGGATCTTGTACTTGTCCACGGCATCGGCGAGCCGGCGCAGCTCGGAGGCCGTGGTCTCGCCGCCCCACATGCGCGGGATCACCGAGTAGGTGCCGTCCTTCTGGATGTTGGCGTGGCTGCGCTCGTTGATGAAGCGCGACTGCGGATCGTCGCGCGCCTCCTTCGGCCAGGTGCTGATGAGGTAGTAGTTGACGGCCGGCCGGCAGCTCGAGCAGCCGTTCGGGGTGCGCCAGTTCAGGGCCTTGTAGACGCCGTCGACCGTGAGCAGCTTGCTGCCGTCCGACGGCACGGTGCGGATCGCCTCGCGCACCTCGGCGTGGCTGTAGTCGGTGCAGCCGCACATCGCCTTCTTGGTGGGGGCGGCGGAGTAGTCGCCGCCGGCGGTGAACATCAGCAGCTGCTCGACCAGGCCGGTGCAGGAGCCGCAGCTCGCGCTGGCCTTGGTGTGCTTCTTCACCTCCTCGAGGGTGAACAGGCCCTTCTCCTTGATGGCCTTGCAGATCGTGCCCTTGGTGACGCCGTTGCAGCCGCAGACCTCGTCGCTGTCGGCCATGGCGGCCGCCTTGCTGTGGCCCTCGTGACCGGTGTCGCCGATGTTGGACTCGCCGAACATCAGCTTGTCGCGGATGTCGGCAACGCTGCGGCCCTCGCGCAGCAGCTTGAAATACCAGGAGCCGTCGACCGTGTCGCCGTACAGGCAGGCACCGACCAGCTTGTCGTCCTTGATGACCAGCTTCTTGTAGACGCCGCCGAAGGGATCGCTCATCACGATCTCCTCGGTGTCGGTGCCGCCCATGAACTCGCCGGCCGAGAACAGGTCGATGCCGGTGACCTTGAGCTTGGTGCTGGTCAGGCTGCCGGTGTAGCGGCCGATGCCGAACTGCGCCAGGTGCGTCGCGCACACCTTGCCCTGCTCGAACAGCGGCGCCACCAGCCCGTAGGCGATGCCGCGGTGCGCGGCGCATTCGCCCACGGAGTAGATGCGCGGGTCGGTCACGGTCTGCAGGGTGTCGGTGACGACGATGCCGCCCCGGCCGTCATTGAAGCAGTGCAGGCCGGCCTTCAGGGCGAGTTCGGTGTTGGGGCGGATGCCGGCGGCCATCACCACCAAGTCGGCGGGGATCTCCTGGCCGTCCTTGAAGCGCACGGCCATCACGCGGCCGTCCTTGTCGCCGATCAGTTGCTCGGTCTGCGCGCCGATCAGGAACTTCAGGCCGCGGTCCTCCAGCGACTTCTGCAGCAGCCTGCCCGCCACGTCGTCGAGTTGGCGTTCCATCAGCCACGGCATGATGTGCACCACGGTCACCTGCATGCCACGCAGCATCAGGCCGTTGGCGGCCTCCAGCCCCAGCAGGCCGCCGCCGATCACGACGGCGTGCCGGTACTTCTCGGCCGTCTGGATCATGGTGTTGGTGTCGGCGATGTCGCGGTAGGCGATCACGCCCTCCAGGTCCTTGCCCGGGACCGGCAGGATGAAGGGGTTGGAGCCGGTGGCGATCAGCAGGCGGTCGTATTCGGCCTCGGTGCCGTCGGACGCGCGAACGATGCGCTTCACGCGGTCGATCTCGGTGACCTTCTTGCCCAGGTGCAGCGCGATGCCGTGCTCGGCATACCAGTCGAGCGGGTTGAGGATGATCTCGTCGACCGTCTGCTCGCCCGCCAGCACCGGGCTCAGCAGGATGCGGTTGTAGTTGGGATGCGGCTCCGCGCCGAACACGGTGATGTCGTAGAGATCGGGCGCGATCTTCAGCAGCTCTTCCAGGGTGCGGACGCCGGCCATGCCGTTGCCCACCATCACGAGTTTCATCTTCTTCATGCGCAGATCTCCTTCGACCACAGCTGAGGTTTAGCAATCGGGGTGCCAGCGCGGCGGCGCGCGCGGCGTTCGGCGGCAGAATCGGCGCGCCCCGGCCGCGGCGCACTGCAGCGCGGGGGGAACCTGGATTGCGGCCTTTCATGAGCTTCGACGTCGACATCGGGCATGCCAGCCACAAGGGCCCGCGCGAGCGCAACGAGGACTTCGCCGCGGCGCTGCGGGCAGCGCCGCACGAGGCCGG
>NZ_AZSN01000101.1:0-13757 GCF_000576225.1 Methylibium sp. T29-B
GCGGTTGCGCACCTTCGATGGCGGCGCCCTGGCGGGCGCGTCAGACGCAACGGGCCTGGCCGGCTACGGCGGTGACATCGCCGCCACCGCCGACGGCTGGGCCGTGAGCTGCCCGCGCGTGAACGGCGTGGCGCTGTACGCCCCCGACGGCCGTGCGCGCGGCGTGGCAACGCTGCCCAACGCCTGCGCGCTGGCCGTCGTGGACGGCGTGTGTTGGGCCGCCGGGCAGACCGAGGCCATGCCACTGAACGCCGCACCCGGCCGCGAGCGGCGCCGTCTGCAGCACACCGCGCCACTGCGCCTCGACAACCACTGGGCCGGCCTCGCGCCAACCGCCTGACTCCCTCTCCCCGCCCACGGGGAGAGGGCCGGGGGTGAGGGGCCGCGCGCCGCGAACGGGCTCAACCGCGCCGCGCCGCCTCGATCGCCGCGATGTCGATCTTGCCCATCGTCATCATCGCGTCGAAGGCCCGCTTGGCGGCCTGGGCGTCGGGGTCGGTGATCGCCTCCATCAGCGCCCGCGGCGTGATCTGCCACGACAGGCCCCACTTGTCCTTGCACCAGCCGCAGGCGCTCTCCTGGCCACCGTGGCCGACGATGGCGTTCCACAACCGGTCGGTCTCGGCCTGGTCTTCGGTGGACACCTGGAACGAGAAGGCCTCCGAGTGCTTGAACTCCGGCCCGCCGTTGAGGCCGAGGCAGGGGATGCCCAGCACGGTGAACTCCACCGTCAGCACGTCGCCCTGCTGACCGGACGGGTAGTCGCCTGGCGCGCGCATCACGCGGCCGACCGCGCTGTCGGGGAAGGTGGCAGCGTAGAAGCGCGCGGCTTCCTCGGCGGTGCCGTCGTACCAGAGGCAGATGGTGTTCTTGCTGGGCATGGCGGTCTCCTGTTCAGGGCGAATGGGGAGGGCAGGAGTGGGATCTGGGGGATGGGGCCGAATGGCGTTTTGTCAGGGACTCGCGTCAGCGCACAAGCTCAGGGACTGCACACCGATGCTCGGACAACTGGCCGGGTCGTGCAGAGCAGGAACTTCCAATAAGGACGTGCCTAAATGCTTGTCACGCTTCCGTGAGCCTGACGAATAGCCACCTCTATTTTCTTGCTCGACTTGCCGCTCCACATAGCAGCGAGCGCAGGAGATACCTCTCGACAGATTCGATCAAGTCCAGCCTCATCCGCCATACCTGCGGCACGAGTCACAGCCGCCTCGAGCGTTTGGGCTGCGCAAATTGCTGCGATTCGATTCTTGCTCTCAAGCGCCTCCAGATCATTTAGTTTGCAATTCTTGATAACCGCTGCACCTTGAGGTGACTTATTCTTGGGCTCATAAAGCCAGCCTTGGTAAATAACTATATGACTTGAATATTTATGAATATACGGATGCACCCAGTTATACGAACTCGCCGACATCGGATAAGCGGCACCCGGCGCAAGCGTGAAGGTTGATGCAAATACAGATTTCACACCTTTGTTGTTGTTGCAATCCTTGCATGCCAACGCAAGATTACTCACCTCAAACATGAATCTCGTTTGCTTTCCCTTGTCTACAATATGTTCAATTTCTCGGGCGCCCTTATTGAATAGAATCACGCGTCGACAGTAACAGCATTTGTCATTCTGCAAGCATCGAAGCTTCTGAATAAGCCAAGTCTTATACCAATTAAAGGTTGAGCTGCCCCATTTTTCACCAACAGATGCGATACACGCTGCTAGCTTGGTTTGATCTGCATGGGAAACCCTAATTTTTTTGATGCGTTCGAATGTCGGAATTAGTATGGTCGCCATCAAACCTCACCTTTGGATGAGCCACCCAATACAACCGAGCTTAGAGTCTCGATTACCGACCGCGCAAGATCGTCCTCAGGCAATCCCTCCTTAAGCCTTGCCAAGTTTTCAACCGCGCTGACTAGCTTCGGGTTATCTCTGTCTCCCGCGCCAAAAAGACGAAGTGCACCGGCCATTTCTTGGCTGAATTCGAGGCTGCGGGAACTGGATAAACCGAAAACGTCCTTCAACATCTCATCAGCGGTCCAGCCGAAGGGCCCACTCGGGAGCGCCCTCGCGATCAGTCGCCCGCGAGTCTGCCGAATCTGAACAACCTCGCAGCGTCCAGGCGGCAAGGACGAAGCGACTAACGGGGAGTGCGTTGCCACTACAACGTGCACACCCTTGACCCCCTCGATCATGTCGTTCAACAGACCAAGGTATTGTTGTTGCCACGAAGGATGGAGGCTATTTTCTGGCTCGTCGACTAATAAGAGCGTGCCATCCTCTACGGAGGCGGCCGTAAACAGAAGGGACGAAAGGATGTGCCACTGCCCGGAACTTAGTTCACTTAGAGAATAGGCGTCAGTCGTGGAATAATTGCCAATATATGCGCCCTCTACGGTCAACAGTCCTGAGGAAACCAAAAGGGTCATAGCTTTTATATCTCCCTTAACGATAAGAGAGAACGATGGTTGTACCTCAACCCTTAGTTTTATAGGGCCGCTAGAATTCACAATCTCGACGATTTTGGAAGAAGTGGCCCGGCTTCTCTCTCGTCCCAAGAGAAGCCGCGGTGCTCTGCATTGGCTTTGCGAAAGCGATTTAATAGCTGAGTCGTGGATAATTTAGCTTGCAAATCATCGTTCGCCCTAAATGTGAACTCGATGCGATTGAATCCGCCAATTATCTTAAGCAAGGCGGATATTGCACGTCCCCTGTGATGGATTTGGTCAGAAGCCTGCAAAAGACTAAGTGCCACTCTATTTATACTTTGAACTCGACTAACCAGATTATTTTCCGTCCGAGGTCCAATATAACTATATAAATCCCCGCGATCCCTTTTGCCACGCAGAGTTAGTCTCGACGGAAATCTATCTGTAGCGACGCCCGAAAGCGCAATGATCTTCCTGATGGACCGTAGTTCTAAGCTACCTCCCCACAATTCAAGCCCACCAGCTTTGTTGCCGTATTCCAAAGCTTCTCGAGACGCCATTCGTGAGGCTAAATCTATGATGTCCCGCAGAGTACGACTTTTCCGAGTTCCATTTGCACCTATTAAAATGGAAAAAAAGTTATCCTCAGCCTTTTCTGGCCGAGAGAACCGCAATTTGAACGGCGTGAACGACGAATCGTTTGGCGCTTGAAACTGCCGAATCTTCATCTGCTATCCCTGATCGCGACCAACCGCGAAAGCGCATGCCGACGCACGCAATCACGACTTGTAACAGGCGCAGGATTGCCTAGCAATATGAGTTATAACTTCTTCATGCAGTGCATTGGCGGTCATGCCGATGCGTCTTGGACTCAAGCGGGTTCAAGCCTGTCTGAGGTTCGAAGGCTTACGTCTAGCACGCTGGTACCCGAAAGGCCGGCCCGACGCCGGCTGAGTTCGCCGATAAGAATTGCGGTCGCATAGCACCCAACAAAAGGCGCTCCGATGGACCTCGTAGCTAAAGTCGTGACGCCGCAAGGCTCGCTCCGGACCGCAGAAGCACCTGATGGGCATGTGCAAGTTGTGGCTGGACTTGAGAGTTAATGTCAATCCAAATTTGATCCGCCGCAGACGTGCCTGGAAATCCCCGCAATCTCAAGCGGCCGATCAAACCACTTCCTCAATCGCCCTCCCCAACAACCCCACCCCCAAATCGATCTCCTCGTCACTCACCGTCAACGGCGGCGCGATGCGGAACACGCCACCCATGCCGGGCAGCTGCACGATGTTCATGCTGAGGCCGAGCTTCATGCACTCGCGGGTGATGGCCGCGCCCAGGTCGGGCGCGGCGCGGCGGGTGGCGCGGCTCTCGACGATCTCGATGCCCAGCAGCAGGCCGCGGCCGCGCACGTCGCCGATGCAGTCCACGCGCTCCTGCAGCGCGCGCAGGCCCGCTTCCAGGCGCTGGCCGGCCACGCGGGCGCGCTCCACCAGCCCGTCGCGCTCCACCACGTCCAGCACCTTCAGGCCCACCGCGGCGGGCAGCGGGTCGGACACGTGGGTCGTGTAGAACAGGTAGCCGCGCGCGTGGCATTCGTCCTCGATGGCGGCCGTGGTCAGCACCGCGGCCAGCGGCAGGCCGGCGCCCAGGGTCTTGGACAGCGTGAGGATGTCGGGCACCACGCCGTCGCGCTGGCACGCGAACATCAGGCCGGTGCGGCCCACGCCGGTCTGCGCCTCGTCCAATATCAACAGCATGCCGCGCTCGCTGCACTTGGCCTTCAGCGCGGCCAGGTAGCCCAGCGGCAGGTCGATCAGCCCGCCCGAGCTGAGGATGGGCTCGGCGATGAAGGCGGCGAGGTTGCCGCTCGACTGCCGGTCGATCAGGTCGAAGGCGTAGTCCAGCTCGGCCTGCCAGTCGAAGCGGCCGTCGCGCTCGAAGCGTGGGCGGTAGGGGTAGGGCGCGGGGATCGCGAACGAGCCCACCGCGGCCGGCCCGTAGCCCTTGCGGCCCGCGCTGTAGGTGGCCGAGGCCGCGCCGCCGGTCATGCCGTGCCAAGACTGCGCAAAGCTCACCACCTCGTACTTGCCGGTGTACAGCTTGGCCATCTTGATCGCGGCCTCGTTGGCCTCGGCGCCGGTGCTCAGCAGCATGGCGCGCTCCAGGCCGGCCGGCGCCACGCCGGCCAGGCGCGTGGCCAGGTCCACCACCGGGCGGCTCAGCATGCCGCTGAACAGGTGGTCCAGCGAGCGGGCGTGCTCGGCCACCACCGCGGCGATCTCGGGGTGGCCGTGGCCGAGCAGCGCGCTCATCTGGCCCGAGGTGAAGTCGAGGATCGCGCGGCCGTCGGCGTCGTAGACGAAGCTGCCTTGGGCACGCTCGATGATCATCGGCTCGAACGTGCCGCCGTAGCGTATGAGGTGCCGGCGAGCGCGCTGCCAGAAGTCGGGGTCGGCGTTGCGGGAGGAGGTCGTCGTCGTGGTCGTCGTCATCGCGGGCTCCAGGGAGAGAGGGGGATCTGCGGCCGCAGGCTAGAGGCGACACGCTCGCAAGAAAAGCTAATATTTCTGAACGCTGCTATCAGAAGTGCTAACGCCGTGAGCCGCTCCCTCGACATCGACCTGTTGCGCACCTTCGTGGCCATCGCCGAGACGCGCACGCTGGGTCGCGCGGCCGCGCGCATCGGCCGCACGCAGGCGGCGGTGAGCATGCAGGTGCAGAAGCTCGAGGCCCTGCTGAGCCAGCCGCTGCTCAACCGCACCGGCCGCGGCGTCACGCTCACGCTGCACGGCGAGCGCCTGCTGGGCCATGCGCGCACCCTCCTGCGCCACCACGACGCGGCGGTGGCCGACATCACCGGCGCGGGCCTCACCGGCACGCTGCGCTTCGGCTGCCCCGACGACTACGCGGCCGCCTTCCTGCCGCACATCCTGCGCAGCTTCGCGGGCCGGCATCCGCAGGTGTTCGTGGAGGTGGTGTGCGCCCCCACGCCGCGGCTGCTGGCGCAGCTGGGCCAGCACGCGCTCGACCTGGCGTTGATCTCCACCACCGAGGGCGAGGGCTCGGCGGCCATCCTGCGACGCGAGCCGCTGGTGTGGGTGGGCAACCGGCACGATCACGCGGCCACGCAAGAGCCGCTGCAACTGGCGCTCTCCGACCCCGACACGCTGGACCACCGCGCCGCCCGCGAGCGGCTCGACGCCGCCGGGCGGCCCTACCGCGTGGCCTACGCCAGCGGCAGCATCTCGGGGCTGCTGGCGGTGGTGCGCTCGGGCCAGGCCATCGCGGTGCTCACGCAGGCCGCGGTGCCGGCCGACCTGCAGGTGCTGCCCACCGACGCGCGGCTGCCGCCGCTGCCCACGGTGGGCCTGAGCGTCCGGTTCGACCTGCCGCGGCCGCCAGCGCTGGTGGTGGAGTTTGCCGAGCACCTGCAGCGCATCGTGCCGGCGCTGTAGGGCTTGGTGGGGCCCTCAGCCCTGCCGCGGCGACCCGGCCGCCTCGTCCCTCGGCTCCGGCTGCCACACGCCGTCGACCAGCCGCTCGTTCGGCCTGAACTGCGCCTTGTAGGACATCTTCGGGCTCTCGCCGATCCAGTAGCCGAGGTACACGTGCGGCAGCTTGAGCTGGCGCGTCTGCTCGATCTGCCACAGCACGTTGTAGGTGCCGTAGCTGGCGTCGGGATCGGGCTCGTAGAAGGTGTACACGGCGCTCAGGCCGTCGTTCAGGATGTCGAGGATGGACACCATCTTCAGCGTGCCCAGCTGGCCTTCGGGCGCCGGCTCGCGGAACTCCACCAGGCGCGAGTTCACGCGGCTCTGCAGCAGGAACTGGGTGTACTGGTCGATCGAGTCGTGGTCCATGCCGCCGCCCGCGTGGCGGCCGGCTGGTAGCGCAGGTAGAGCTGGTAGTGCTCGGGTACGAAGCACAGTCGCAGCACGCGCGACTGCAGGCCCTGGTGGGCCTTCCAGGCGCGGCGCTGGCTGCGCGAGGGCTGGAAGCCCGCCACCGGCACGCGCAGCGGAACGCAGGCGCGGCAGCCGTCGCAATAGGGCCGGTAGGTGAACATGCCGCTGCGCCGGAAGCCGTTGGCCACCAGGCCCGAGTAGGTGTCGGCGTGGATCAGGTGGCTGGGCGTGGCGACCTGCGAGCGCGCCTGCCGTCCGGCCAGGTAGCTGCAGGGGTAGGGCGCCGTCGCATAGAACTGCAGCGACGCGAGCGGAAGTTCTTTCGGATGGGTCACGGGGCGGCCGGGCGGTGCGAGATCTCGGTCACGCTGGACGATGCAGGATCCGGGCCGGTGTCGAGCCGGAGCTGCGTCCAGTGCGATCGATGATAGGTCCAATCCTCCGGCGGGCGCTGCGCGACGGTGCGCGCCAGGTGCCCCTCGAACGCGGGACGGTCGATCTCGCGTGCGCCCAGCGAGCCGAGGTGCGCGGTGCGCTGCTGGCAGTCGATCAGCGCGATGTCGTTCGCGCGGCAGAACGCCACCAGCGCGGCCAGCGCGATCTTGGAGGCGTCGGTGGCGTGCGAGAACATCGATTCGCCGAAGAACATGCGCCCGAGGTTCACGCCGTACAGGCCACCGAGCAGCCGGCCGTCGACCCAGGTCTCGAAGGAGTGCACCGCGCCGAGGCGGTGCCACTCGGCGTAGGCCGCCTGCAGCTCGGGCTGGATCCAGGTGCCGTCCTGGCCTTCGCGCGGGGTCGTCGCGCAGGCGCGGATCACGGCGGGGAAGTCGTGGTCGATGCGCACCTCGCAGTGCGGCGCGGCGCTGAAGCGGCGCAAGGTCTTGCGCAGCGAATGCGAGAGCTTGAACTCCGCCACCGGCAGCACCATGCGCGGGTCGGGGCTCCACCACAGCACCGGCTGGCCTGCGCTGTACCAGGGGAAGATGCCGCGCGCGTAGGCCTCGGCCAGGCGCCGCGGCGAGAGGTCGGTGCCGGCCGCCACGAGGCCGGGCGCTTCGCTGCCGGCCGGCAGCGCATGGCGCGTGTCCGGCAGGGGGTCGTCGGGGCTTGCAAGCCAGGTGGGCATGCGCGCATTGTCCGCATCCGCCCTCCGGTCGCGTGGCCGTGCGGCCTTGGCTCCGCATGGCTGGTTTGTAAGATGCGACCAATTATCATTTGCAGGCCGCCTGACCCTGGAGCCTTCCCTGATCCTCGACGAACTCGAACCCGGCCAGCACGCCACGGTGGCGGCACTGCGCCTCGCCGGAGCGGCGGTGGACGCCGCGGTGCTGCAGCGGCTGGGCGAGCTGGGCTTCCTGCCGGGCGAACCGGTGCGCCTGCTGCGGCGCGGGCCGGGCGGCCGTGAGCCGCTGGCGGTGCAGGTGGGCGACACGATGTTCGCGCTGCGCCGTGCCGAGGCGGCCTGCATCGAGGTCACGCCGATCGCCGAGGTCGGCCCGTGAGCGCGGCAGCCTCGGCCGAGGCCCGGTTGCTGCAGGTGGCGCTGGTCGGCAACCCGAACTGCGGCAAGACGGCGCTGTTCAACCTGCTGACCGGCGCGCGCCAGAAGGTCGCCAACTACGCCGGCGTGACGGTGGAGCGCAAGGTCGGCGTGCTGCCGCTGAGCGACGGCCGCAGCGTGGCGGTGTTCGACCTGCCGGGCACCTACAGCCTCACGCCGCTGACGCCCGACGAGGAGGTGACGCGCGACGTGGTGTTCGGCCGGCGCGCCGGCGAGTCGGCACCGGACGCCATCGTGGCCGTGGTCGACGCGACCAACCTGCGCATGAACCTGCGGCTGGTGCTGGAGCTGCGGGCGCTGGGCCGGCCGATGATCGTGTCGCTGAACATGGCCGACGTGGCGCGTTCGCGCGGCCTGCAGATCGACGTGGCGCGGCTGTCGGCCGAGCTGGGCGTGCCGGTGGTCGAGACGGTGGCGGTGCGGCACAACGGGCATGCGGCGCTGCGGGCCGAGATCGAACGCCAGGCGCTGCGGTTCGGTGCCGCGGCGGACACCGCGGCCTTGCCCGCGGCGGCCGCACCGGCCCCGACCACCGCCGAACTGCAGCGCGAGGTGCGCCGCATCCTCGCGGTGGCGGCGCCCGGGGCCCTGCAGTTCGAGCGCTTCGACCACCGCATCGACGCCGTGGTGATGCACCCGGTCTGGGGCCTGGTGCTGCTGGCCACGCTGCTGTTCCTGATCTTCCAGGCGGTGTTCTCGTGGGCCAACCTGCCCATGGACGCCATCAAGGACGGCATGGCCTGGCTCGCCGAGCAGACGACGGCCCGCATGGCCGAGGGCCCGCTGCGCAGCCTGCTGGTCGACGGCGTGATCGCCGGCGTGGGCGGCGTGCTGGTGTTCCTGCCGCAGATCCTGATCCTGTTCTTCTTCATCCTGCTGCTGGAGGATTCGGGCTACCTGCCGCGCGCCGCCTTCCTGCTGGACACGGTGATGGGCAAGGTGGGGCTGTCGGGCCGAGCCTTCATCCCGCTGCTGTCGAGCTTCGCGTGCGCCATCCCCGGCATCATGGCCACGCGCACCATCGCGAACTGGCGCGACCGGCTCGCGACCATCATGGTCGCGCCGCTGATGACGTGCTCGGCGCGGCTGCCGGTCTATGCGCTGCTGATCGGTGCCTTCATCCCGGCGCGCGACATCGGGCCGTTCAACGGGCAGGGGCTCACGCTGTTCGCGCTCTACGCGGCGGGCGTGCTGTCGTCGATGGCCGTGGCCTGGCTGCTCAAGCGCTTCTGGATGAAGAGCAGCTACCAGCCGCTGATGCTGGAGCTGCCTCCGTACCGCCTGCCCAGCCTGCGCAACCTGGGCTACGGTTTGTGGGAGCGGGCGCGCATCTTCGTGCGGCGGGTCGGCGGCATCATCTTCGCGCTGACCGTGCTGCTGTGGTTCCTGTCGAGCTACCCGGCGCCGCCCGAAGGCGCCACCGGGCCGGCCATCCAGTACAGCGCGGCGGGCTGGCTCGGGCAGGCGCTGGAGACGGTGTTCGCGCCGATCGGCTTCAACTGGCAGATCTCGATCGCGCTGGTGCCGGGCCTCGCCGCGCGCGAGGTGGTGGTGGGCGCGCTGGGCACGGTCTATGCGCTGTCGGGCAGTGAAGATGCCGTGGCCGACACGCTGATGCCGGTGATCGCGAGCCAATGGTCGGTGGCGACGGCCTATGCGCTGCTGGCGTGGTTCGTGTTCGCGCCGCAGTGCCTGTCGACGCTGGCCGTGGTGCGGCGCGAGACCAACTCCTGGCGCTACCCCGTGCTGATGGCCAGCTACCTGTTCGCACTGGCGTACGTGGCGGCTTCATCACCTACCGCGTGGCGCTCGCGCTGGCGGGCTGAAGGCGAGCGAACGATGCAGCACCTCGTCGTCGGCCTGCTGGTGGCGCTGTGTTCGGTCTATGCGTTGTGGTCGCTGATGCCGACGGCCTTGCGTCGCCCGCTGGCCGGGTGGCTGCTGCGCGTGCCGGGGGTCGGGCAGGGCGGCCCGCTGGCGAGCGTGCTGCATCGCGCGGCGGCCGGGCCCAACGCGTGCGGTTGCGATGGCTGCGATGCCAAGCCCGCGGCTCGGCCGCGCGCCGACGCGGTGGTGCCGATCCGCATCCACCGCAAATCCGGCAGGCGCTGAGAGGCGCACGGCCTCCAGCGCGGGCTGCTCAGCCCTCGATGCGCCGCCGCAGCCGGCGCATGCCCAGCCAGGCGGTGAGCGCGATCACCGGCACGGCCAGCGCAATGACCAGCTCCACCGGCACCGGCAGGTGGACCGCGTGCGCACCCTTGGCCAGGTAGCCCACCAGCCCCACGCCGTAGTAGGTGATGGCCGCCACCGACAGCCCTTCGACCGCCGCCTGCAGACGCAGCTGCAGGTGCTGGCGTGCGTTCATCGTCGACAGCAGCTCGCGCGCGTGCTCCTGCTGCAGCGTCTCGACGCGTGTGCGCAGCAGTTCGCTGGCGCGCGACACGCGCTCCGACAGCGCGCCCAGGCGCCGCGAGGCCCAGGCGGTGGTGGTGACCGCGGGCTTCAAGCGGCGGTCGACGAACTCGCGCACCGTCTGCAGGCCTTCGAGGCGGGTCTCGCGCAGTTCGTCGATGCGCTGCTCGACCAGATCGAAGTAGGCCGACGATGCCGAGAAGCGGCTGTGGTGCCGCGCGTAGGTGGATTCGACCTCGCGCGCGAGCCGCGTGAGCGAATCCAGCAGCCGCGCCTCGTCGGTCGTCTCGCTGCCGGCGCGGGTGTCGGCCAGGCCGGCGAGCTGGCGTTCGAGCTCGTCGAGACGGCGCGTGGTGTCGCGCGCCACCGGCAGGCCGAGCAGCGCCATCATGCGGTAGGTGTCGATCTCGAGCAGGCGCTGCACGTTGCGCCCCAGGCGCCGCGGCGTGATCGCCGGGTTGCCCACGCCCACCAGCCAGCGGCCGTAGCCGTCGGGGTGCAGCCGGAAATCGCTGTAGATCTGCAGGTCGCCGTCGGCGATGTCGGCACCGACCAGCGAGTCGGCATCCAGCCAGGCGTCGACCAGGCCGCGCAGGTTCTGCTCGGGGGCGTTGAGCACCAGCAGGTTGGTGGCGACCAGCAGCTCGCCGGGCACCGTGGACAGCCAGCCGTCCGGCAGGGCGCGGTAGGCCGGCGCGGCGTCGAGCGCCTCGTCGGCGCGCAGCGGGCGCCAGACCGTGTAGCTGACGAACTCGGTGTGGCGCTCCCAGCGCAGGCGGCAGCCCGGCAGGTCGATGCTCAGGTGGTTGGCCTCGGGCGCCGGCAGCGGCAGGTGCAGGTCGCGCAGCAGCGTCTCGAGATGGGCGCGGTCGGCCACCTGCACCTCGGGGCCGGAGACGAAGGCCAGGTGCGATACCGCCAGCGGCGGCTGCATCCGTTCATACGGCCGCGCGTGGACTTCGTTGTGGAGCGCGGTGCGCAGCGGGTGAGGGTGACGGGTCGGCATGGGTCGAGAGTATCCCGCGACTGCCCCTCGACCCGCAGTGGCGTACCTTGTCCCGTAGCATCTCGGACCGACCCTGACGAATCTCGATCACCCAACATGCTGCGTCGCCGTGAGTTGCTCCTTTCTGCCCTGGTGTCCGCCGTGCCGTCGGTGCGTGCTGCCGATCTGCCGTCGTTCCCGCGGGCCGCGTTCGACGCGAAGACCGTGGCCCAGTTGCTGAAGGCGCTCGGCCTGCCGGCGCCGGTGGCCAGCAAGGACGTGCTGCTGCAGGCGCCCGATCTTTTCGAGGACGGCACCGTCGTGCCGGTGACGCTGGGCTGCGCGCTGCCGGGCGTGCAGCGATTGCTGCTCGGCGTCGAGCGCAATCCGACGCTGCTCGCGGCCCTGTTCGAGCCCGGCGAGCCGCTGGAGCCGAACATCGCCATCCGCGTGAAGATGCAGGAGACCTCGAACGTGATCGCGCTCGCCGTCATGAAGGACGGCCGCGTGCTGATGGCGAACAAGGAGGTCAAGATCACGCTCGGCGGCTGCGGCGGGGCGGCCGAGCCGCAGCCGGAACAGTCGGCGCAGCCGACGCTGATCCGCGTGCAGGCCGCGGGGGCCGGCGCCACCGTGCGCTCGCTGATGAAGCACGAGATGGAGAGCGGCCAGCGCAAGGACGGCAGTGGCCGCACGATCCCGGCCTGGCACATCCAGGAGGTGGTGGCGCGCGTCAACGGCCAGCCGGTGCTGACCGCACAGTGGGGCACGGCGGTGTCGAAGAACCCCTTCCTGCAGTTCGGCGTGCGCGGCGTGAAGCCGGGCGACAAGGTCGCGCTGGCCTGGGCCGACAACCACGGCGTCAGGCGCAGCGACGAGGTCGCCGTCGCCTGACGTTCACCCCCGGCCGGCGAGGCGCATCAGCTCAGCGCGTCGGCCCAGATGTTCTTCGCCCAGCCGAGCGCGTACTGCGCCTCGAGCGCATTGCGCTCGCTCGACAGGCCACCGGAGCCGGCCACCGTCTTGAAGGTCTTCTCGGCCTCGACGTACTCGTGCACGCTGGCGACGTGCACCACCAGGTCCGGCGCGACGAAGCTGTAGCAGGTGTTGGTCAGCAGCGGCTTCGGGTTCGGCGCCAGGCCGGAGAGCTCGGACACGATGGCCGCAGCGGCCACCTTGGCATGCGAGTTGGCCATGTGGCCGGACTTGGGCATGCCGGCGGCGAGCTGGATGGCATCGCCGATCACGTGGATGTCCTTCGCGGCGGTCGACTGGAAGGTGAGGTAGTCGACGCCGACCCAGCGCTTGTTGGAGTTGGCCAGGCCGGTCTGCACCGCGATCTGCCCGGCGCGCTGCTGCGGCAGCACGTTCAGCACGTCGGCCTTGAAGTTCTCCTGCACCTCGAACTTGAGCGTGTTGCCCTCGATGCCCACCACCTTGTGCTGCGGTCGGTATTCGATCAGGCCGGGATAGAGCTCGCTCCAGGCCTTCTTGAACAGCGCGCCCTTCGAGGTCACGTCGGGGTTGGCGTCGAACAGCACGACCTTGGACTTCGGCTTGGCCTTCTTGAAGTAGGACGCCACCAGCGCCACCCGCTCGTAGGGCCCGGGCGGGCAGCGGTACGGCGCCTCGGGCACCGTCAGCGCATAGACGCCACCGTCGGGCAGGGCCTCGAGCTGCTTGCGCAGCGCCACCGTCTCGGGCCCGGCCTTCCAGGCCTGCAGCACGCGGCCCTCGGCATGGGCCTCGCTCAGGCCCGGAACGGTGTCGAGCTGCAGCTCGACCCCCGGCGACAGCACCAGCTTGTCGTAGCGGATGCTGCCGCCGCGCGCCAGCGTCACGGTCTTCTTGGCCGGATCGACCGCTGAGACGTAGTCCTTCACGACGGTGATGCCGTGCTGCCTGCGCAGCCCGTCATACGACGTGGCCAGCGACGACAGGTCGCGCGCGCCTTCGAGCACCAGGTTGCTGAGCGGGCAGGAGATGAAGCTGTCGTTGGGCTCGATCAGCACCACGTCGATCTTGTGGTCCGACAGCAGCCGCACGTACTTGGCCGCGGTGGCGCCGCCGTAGCCGCCGCCCACCACCACCACCTTGGCCGATTCGGGCACGTGCGATGTCGCGCAGCCGCCCAACAGCGCCAGCAGGCCGGTCGCGCCGGCACCCTGGATCAATGCACGTCTTTGCATGGCGGTCTCCTCGTCACTTCTGCGCTGCGAAATAACCGGCGATCGCGTCGAGCTGCGCCGGCGTGTAGCCCTTGGTGAGCTGGTGCATGATCGTCGCGGGGCGCTTGCCCTCGCGGAAGGCGGTAAGCCGTTCGACGAGGTAGGCCTTGTCGAGCCCGGCCAGCCGGGCAAGCCCGGCGTCGGTGGACGACGAGCGGCCTTCGGTGCCGTGGCAGTTGGCGCAGGTGGCGGCCCAGCTGCGCACCTGCAGGGCGGCGGCGTCCTGGGCCAGCGCG
>NZ_AZSN01000102.1:0-13733 GCF_000576225.1 Methylibium sp. T29-B
TTGTCGTCGGCCGAAGGGGAGTGAGGACGAAGGGGCGGGCCGGCGGGGTCGCCGGTCCGCCCCTCACGAGCGGGGTCTGCCTACTTGGGCAGCTTGAAGACCCACATCGAGCCGCCCTGCGTGACCTTCTTGGTCATCTCGGCCATGTCACCGCCCCACAGGGGCACGGCGCCGCCGTAGCCCGACTGGATGCCGACGTACTGCTCGCCGTCCTGCTCCCAGGTCACCGGGACCGAGACCACGCCCGAGCCGGTCTGGAACTTCCACAGTTCCTTGCCGGTCTTGCTGTCGAAGGCCTTCACGTAGCCGTCGGAGGTGCCGGTGAACAGCAGGCCGCCGGCCGTCGTCATCGTGCCGGCCCACAGCGGGAGCTTCTCCTTGTGTTCCCACGCGATCTTGCCGGTCACCGGGTCGATTGCCCGCAGCGTGCCGACGTGGTCCTCGTACAGCCGCTTGATGCGGAAGCCCTGGCCGAGGTAGGCCGAGCCGGCCTTGTAGGTCAGGTGCTCGGTCCAGTAGTCCATCGCCCAGTGGTTCGCCGGGATGTAGAACAGGCCGGTGTCCGGGCTGTAGCTCATCGGCATCCAGTTGGTGCCGCCCAGGAACGGCGGCGACACGAAGATCGACTCGCCCTTGTCGGCGCCGGGCTTGGGGGCCGGCGGACGGTTGTTGTTCTCGATCGGCTTGCCGGTCTTCAGGTCGAAACCCTTGGCCCAGGTGATGCCGTCGACGAACGGCCACGCACCGAGCAGCGCGGTCGGCTTGTTCGGATAGCCGGCGC
Organism: Methylibium sp. T29-B; assembly: GCF_000576225.1. Taxonomy (NCBI): domain Bacteria; kingdom Pseudomonadati; phylum Pseudomonadota; class Betaproteobacteria; order Burkholderiales; family Sphaerotilaceae; genus Methylibium; species Methylibium sp. T29-B. Next base: position 782 of record NZ_AZSN01000102.1, read on the forward strand.
CGGTCGCGAGCTTCTCGCGGTCGGTCACGAAGAAGAAGCCGTTGCGGTCGGCATGCGCGCCGGCCTTCACCAGCTTGCCGGACTTCGGGTCCTTGTACTCGAACAGCACGATCGAGTTGTTGCCCGAGAAGTCCCAGGCATCGTTCGGCGTGTGCTGGAAGAAGCCCTTGAGTTCGCCGGTCGACGCATCGACGTAGGCCTGACCCGAGGTGAACAGGCTGTCCCAGTTGCGCGGGTCGTCGCCTTCCTTCGTGCGCTTCCAGGTGTTCCACGGCGCCGGGTTGCCGGTGCCGATCACGATGGTGTTGTTCTCGGCATCGAACGACGCGGTCTGCCACGGCGCGCCGCCGCCCTGGTGCCACGCCTCGACCAGCTTGCCGTCCTTGTCACGCGGCCACGAGGGGGCCTTCGCATCGCCGGTCACCGTGCTGTCCTTGCCGTTCAGGCGGCCCATGTGGCCCTCGACCATCGGGCGAGCCCAGACCTCGGCGCCGGTGTCGGGATCGCGTGCGAACAGCCATCCGACGACGCCGAACTCGTCGCCCGACGAGCCGTGGATCAGCAGCACGCGACCGGACTTCTTGTCCTTCACGATGAAGGGCGCGCCGGTCATCGTGTAGCCCACCTTGTGGTCACCGAACTTCTCGTTCCACACCACCTTGCCGGTGGCGCGGTCCAGCGCCACGACGCGTGCGTCGAGCGTACCGAAGTAGACCTTGTCGCCGTAGATGGCGGGGCCGCGGTTGACGACGTCGCAGCACGGACGGATGTCGTCGGGCAGGCGGTGTTCGTAGGTCCACAGCTGCCGGCCGGTCTTCGCGTCGAGCGCCGTGAAGCGAGAGTAGGAACTGGTCGCGTAGATCACGCCGTCATGCACCAGCACCTGGCCTTCCTGGCCGCGCTGCTTTTCGCCGCCGAAGGAGTGGCTCCATGCCGGGACGAGCTTCTGCACGTTGGCGGTCGATATCTGCTTCAGCGGGCTGTAGCGTTGGGCCTTCAGGCCCAGACCGTAGCTCAGGACGTCGGTGCTCGTGCGGTCGTCGTTCGAGATGTCTTCCCAGGTGACGTTCTTGACGGCGTGCGCACCCTGGGACAGTCCCAGGACGGCCAGCGCCGCTGCGACGGACAGGGCGTGACGGACGGGATGCTTGCTCATCGGTATCTCCTCATGTTGTGGTGTACGAGCGAGCCGGAGTCTAGGAAGCGGGGTCCACGGTGTATCGGGAGATCGCCCGCGCGAGATCGGGAGATCCTCCCGCTCGCCGCGATCGGGTCAGGAATGACGATTGCTGCCTGCCCGGTGTGCATGCGATCGACGTAGCAAAGGAGACACCCATGGACTTGAGCAAGCGCCTCGTGGTCTGGCTCGCCTTGCTCGCGGCGCTGTGGCTGGGGATCACGCTGGTCTACACCGCCGTGGCGCTGCGCTCGGGCATCCAGGACGAGATGCAGGGCGCCAACGCGGTGGTGGAACTGCTGTCGACTGCTGCGGAGGCAAACCTCGGCGACGCGCACAGCCAACTCCGGCTGCAGGCCCTGCTCGCGGAGGGGCATGCACGGCACCTGCGGGTGCGCTGGGCCGATGAGCCGAGTCAGGACAACCTGGAGCAGGTGTCACTGCTCCACGACTACGCTCGCCGGCTGGCGCCCGCGGGAAAGCCCGTGGCCCAGCACCGCATCGCGATCGGTCCGCGAACGCTGATCGTCGAACCGGCGCCCGACAGCGAGATCGACGAGGTACTGGGCGATGTGCTGCCGTTGCTGCTGCTGTTGCTCGTGGCCGGCGGGGCGATGCTGTTCGGCGTGTGGTGGATCGTGCGCCAAGCGCTGGCGCCGGCCAGCGTGCTGTGTGCCGGACTGGCCCGGCTGCAGGCCGGCCAGCCGGAACCGGGCTTCCCGGCCTTGAGGCTGCGCGAGTACGCGGCTATCGCGCGGGGCATCGACGAGCTCGCCGCCGGACTGGCCACGGCGCGGTGCGAGCAGAGCCGGCTCACCCAGCGACTGATCGACGTGCAGGAGCGCGAGCGGCGCAGGCTGGCGAGCGACCTGCACGACGAGTTCGGCCAGCATCTGACCGCCATGTCGGCCACGGCTTCGCTGCTTCAGCGCCATGCCGCACGGCTTGATCCGGTAGAGCTGGCGCGCTGCGCGGACCAGATGGTCGCTTCGCTGGGATGCATCCGACTGCAGCTGCGCACGCTCTTGAGCCGGCTGCGGCCGCACGGGCTCGAGGCCGAAGGACTGGCGCACGAACTGGCGGGCTTGATCGATCGGGCCCGGGCTCATCACCCAACGGTGACGATCCGGGCCGACATCGCCGTGCCGCTGCCGGCACTGCCAGAGGATGCCGCGCTCGCGCTCTACCGCAGCCTGCAGGAAGCGTTGACGAACGCCTACCGACACAGCGGCGCCGGCGAAGTGCAGGTTCGTATCGATGTGCCGGCCGTGCAGCGTGTGCGGATGCGGGTGATCGACGATGGCTGCGGCCGCGCCAGTGCGCTGCCGCGGGGGTGGCCTCGGCCTGCTCGGCATGCGCGAGCGCCTGGCCATGGTGGGTGGCGGATTGCGACTGGTCGACAACGCCGGTCCTGGCCTGTGCGTCGAAGTCTGGGTGCCGGTGCCGGCCGTCGCCGTCACCGAGTCACTCGAGGGAGAAATGCTTGATACACGTCTTGCTGCTTGACGATCACGCGGTGGTGCGGGCGGGGTACCGGCAGCTCATCGATGCCGAGCCCGACATGTGCGTGGTCGCAGCCTGCGCCACCTCGGCTCAGGCCTGCGAGCAACTGCGCCTGCAGCAGATCGACGTCGCCGTCGTCGATCTCAGCCTGAAGGACGACAGCGGCCTGCAGGCCATCCAGAGATTGCGCGCCCGGCTGGCCTCGCTGCGGATCCTGGTGTTCACGATGCACGCCCAGCAGAGCTATGCACTGCAGGCCTTGCGCGCCGGTGCGCTGGGCTACCTGACCAAGGACTCCGACCCGCAGGCGATGCTGGATGCGGTGCGTCAGGTCGCTCAGGGCCGCCGGGTGTTTTCCAGCGAACTGGTCGAGGCGATGCTCGATCCCCTGGAAGTGGAGCGCGGCGGGCCGCTGCGGCAGCTCACGCCGCGCGAGTTCGATGTGCTGCGGCTGGCCGCCCAGGGCCTCGCGACGCGTGCGATCGCCGAGGCCATGCACCTCGGCGACAAGACGGTGCTGAACTACATGTCGCTGATCCGGCAGAAGCTGGGTGCAGCGAACGACCTGCAATTGCTGCGGCTGGCGGCGCAGAACGGCCTGGTCGAGCTCTGACCACGGCGCGGTGCCGGCGCCGACGCAGATCCGTCCGGACCTGGTTTTCGCCGGCACTGCACCCGGTGGCGCTCAACGGCCGGCGCCTGGCGGCCAGTAGAGCTTGCGGTAGATCGTGTTGCGGCTGATGCCCAGTCGCCGGGCGGCGACCGAGATGTTGCCGCCGGCCTCGGCCAGCGCGCGGCGGACGGTGTCGTGCTCGAGCTGGTGCAGCGTGCTGCGTCCGCCCGGCGCTTCGCCGACCTGGGCGCTGCCGAGGCCGTCGGGTGCTGCCGCGTCCGAGGGTTGCGGGTTAGTGTGCTGGGCCATGCTCACCGGCGGCCGAGAGGCGGCGACCGAGGCGGGCTCCTCGTCCAGTGTGCGACGCGCATCCTGCAGAAAGTCTTCGGACAGGTGGTCGACGGTGATCACGGCATCGTCGCCAGCCATCGCCACCGCGGTGCGCAGCACGGTGGCCAACTGGCGGATATTGCCCGGCCAGCGGCAAGCCTGCATCAGCCGCAACACCTCGGCGTCGAGGCGCAGCAGACGACCACGGCACTCGCGCTTGAGCAGCTTCTCGGTCAGCGCCAGCAGGTCGGTGCGCTCGCGCAGCGCCGGCAACTGCACCACCAGGCCGTTCAAGCGGTAGTACAGGTCCTCGCGAAACTGCTTGCGGTCGATCAGTTCTCGCAGCGGTTGATGGGTCGCGCTGATGACCGACACATCGACCGGCAGCGCCCGCGTGCCACCGAGCGGCGTGACCTCACGTTCCTGCAGCACCCGCAGCAGCCGCGCCTGCAGGCCCAGCGGCATGTCGCCGATCTCGTCGAGGAACAGCGTGCCGCCGTGCGCCTGCAGGACCTTGCCCACGGCGCCCTTGCGGCGCGCGCCGGTGAACGCGCCTTCCTCGTAGCCGAACAGCTCCGACTCGATCAGGGTCTCGGGGATCGATGCGCAGTTGACGGCAATGAAGGGGCCGCTGGCGCGGCGCGAGCCCTGGTGGATCGCGCGGGCCAGCATTTCCTTGCCGGTGCCGGTCTCGCCCTGGATCAGCACCGGGATGTCGCGGTCGAGCACTCGCTTGACGCGCGTGACCACGTCGTCCATGCGCGCATCCCCGGTCTGCAGCTGTCGCAGGCTCGGCGACGGCGGCACGGCATTGGGATGGGCCGTCGGTTCGCGAGCGGTGTCGGGCAGCGCGTCGCGGGCGGCCGGCTCGCGGGCCGCCTCGTGGGCGAGCGCCTCCGGCTGATCGTCACGGGCGCGGCCCAGTTGGTGCCAGCCGGTGCCATTGAAGCGGGCGTTCGCATGGATCTGGCGGCCGTCGGGCAGGCTCAGCTCCAGTGGCGTCGACAGCGTCGAGCCGAAATGGTCGACCAGCGCTCCGAGCGACACGCCGAACAGGCCGGTGACCGTGTTCATCCGCAAGGCCGCGCCCGACAGGCGCAGCATGTCCAGTGCGGCGCGATTGGCGGCCAGCAGCTTGCCGTCCTGCCCGACGGAGACGATGCCTTCCATCAGCGTGCCGAGATAGTCGCGACGCAGGTGGAAATGCAGGCGCAGGGTCTGGTGGCTGTCCTCGATCAGCCAGTGGTTCTGGATCATGCGCGCCGACATCTTCACCAGGCCCATCGTGTGGACGTGGAAGGAGTGGTGATCGCCGCTGACGTCGAGCACGCCGACCAGGTTGCCGCGCGGATCGAAGATCGGCGAGGACGAGCAGGTCAGGAACTGGTTGGCGTGGACGAAGTGCTCGTCGGCATGCACGATGGTCGGCGTTTCGGTGACCAGCGCGGTCCCGATGGCGTTGGTGCCCTTGCTCGATTCGCTCCAGTTGACGCCCGGCGCCAGCGCGACCTTGGACGCACGCGTCAGGAAGTCGTCGTGACCGATCGAATGCAGCACCGTGCCCTGCACGTCGGTCAGCAGCACCATGCTCTGCGTCGCGAGAATCTGCTCCAGCAGCATCTCCATCACCGGCACCGCATGGAGCGACAGACAGCGGTTGCGCTCCCGGGCCACCGCCAGATCCGAGCGCATCAGCGGGGTGTGGTCCGGCGGCCGGATCGGGCTCAGCCGCAGCGAGGCACAGCGTTCATGCGACTGCGCGATGGTGTCGACGTGACCCGGGTCCGGCGGCAGCCAGACGCTCGTCGCGGAATGGCCGAACCCGGACGGGCGCCGGCTGTCACGCTGGGCAGCGCGCGTGGCGGTGGGGGATGCGGTCATCGTGTCTCCTTGGGGGCGTCAGCCTCTCGGGCGGCCGGCAGCCGCCTCTGCTGTGTGTCCATTGCCTAGGCGTTTGAACGCCTTGTCGTCACTGCCTGAATCGTCCCCCTGTCACCGTGCCAGCCTGGCCCTGCGGCACATCCATGGGGAGCGTCAGTATGCTCCAGTGTGGAGCAAAATGACGGTGTGAACCGTCACGAGCAGGGGTTCGGGGCAGAACTGTGGCGATGGCACATCACTTGCACCCTCGGACTGTCCCTCTGATTTGGAGCATCTTTCTATGAACTTTCGTACCCAGTGCCTGCGCCATCTCGTCGCGCTGAGCCTGATCGCCGGCGCCGCGGGCGCCTACGCCCACGGGGACGTCACGCCGCAGGCCGTCGATACCCAGTCGCTCCCCGCGCTCGGTGATACATGGCGCGCCGAGAATCCGTACCGCAAGAACGACGAGGCCATCAAGATCGGCACCTCGGCCTATAACCAGAACTGTGCCCGCTGCCATGGCCTGGAGGCCATCTCCGGCGGGATCGCTCCCGATCTGCGCAAGCTCGACGGCGAATGCGCCACGCTGAAGGACGACAAGAAGAAGGCCGCCTGCGTGAAGGAAATGGACGAGTATTACGCCACCACGGTGCGCCACGGACGCACCCGCAACGGCGCCGTCTACATGCCGCCGTTCGAGGGCGTGATGCAGCAGGAAGCGGTCTGGGCCATCAAGAGCTACCTCGAAACCCGCCGCGAGAAGCCGCTGTGATCTCCCGTCGCCGGTTGCTGGGGGCCTCCGCGGCACTGGCGCCGCTGTCCGCGCCGCTCCGTGCCGAGGGCAGCGCGCTGGAACGCGTGCGGCGCAGCGGGAGGCTGGTGGTGGCGGTCTACCAGGACATGCCGCCGTTCAACCTGAACGGTCAGGGCGTCGATGTCGATCTGGCCGCGGTGCTGGCCGACAGCGTGGGCGTGCCGCTCAGCCTGTTGCCGATCCCGGCCGGCGAGAGCGTCGGCGACGACCTGCGCAACGCCGTCTGGCGCGGCCACTACCTCGGCTGGGGTCCGGCCGACGTGATGCTGCATGTGCCGATGGACCGCCCGCTGATCGAGGCCAATCCGCAGGTGGAGGTGTTCGGCGCCTACTACCGCGAGACGGTCATGCTGGCCTGGGACAGCGAGCGCGGTCCGACGCCCGAGACCATCGAGGCCCTGCGCGGGCAGAAGATCGCGGTGGCGGGCGTGTCCCTGCCGGGCTACCTGCTGGCCAGCGCCGACTCCGGCGCCCTCCGCGACACGCTCAGCACCCAGCACGCCGACGGCGTGGCAGCGGCGAAGACCCTGCTCTCCGGCGAGGTGGTGGCGGCCGCCGGCCTGGCCTCCGAACTGGAGGCGACGCTCGCCGGCCAGCCGCGCTACAAGATCGTGCCGCTGCCGCCGATCCCGCGAGCGCCGCGCAACGGCTGGGTGGTCGGCTGTGCCGTGAAGCGCGGCGCGACCGACCTGGCGCAGGTGATGCAGCGCCGCCTGATCGACCTCAACAACGGCACAGGCCTGCGCGATCTCTTCCGGCGCCACAACGTCGTCTGGCGCGGCTGATCGCCGCCGACCGGCCTCGGCGCCGGTCAATAGCTGCGGCCCTTGCGGTATTGCGCATGGGCGCGCCGCGCCAGCGGGCTGACGGCGGCGATCGCCGCCTGCGACGCGCCCGCGTGCGCATGGCAGACCGCGAGGCCGAGCGCATCGGCTGCGTCCCGGCTCGGCTCACCGGGCAGCGACAGCAGCCGCGCCACCATGGCCTGCACCTGCTCCTTGCGGGCGTGGCCGTGGCCGACGATCGCCTTCTTCATCTGCAACGCGGTGTACTCGGCCACGGCCAGATCGCCCGACACCAGCGCCGCCAGTGCCGCGCCCCGGGCCTGACCGAGCAACAGCGTCGATTGCGGATTGACGTTGACGAACACGATCTCGACCGCGGCGCAGTCCGGCTGGTAGCGCGCCGCGACCTCGCGCACACCCTCGAAGATGATCTTCAGCCGCCCCGGCAGGTCGCCGTTCGGCAGCGCGTCGGTGCGTACCGTGCCGCTGGCGATGTAGTGCAGCCGCGACCCCTCGCACTCGACCACGCCGAATCCGGTGGTGCGCAGCCCTGGATCGATGCCGAGGATCCGTGTCGCCATCAGAAGCTCAGGTTGAAGTACCAGCGCACGGAATGGAAGAACACAGGCGCCGCGAAGCACAGCGGCGCCACGCGGTCGAGCAGGCCCACCGCACCGGTGACCGAGGCGCGGTTGCCCCAGTAGTGCACGCCGGCGTCGCGCTTGAGCGCCTTCATCACGAACTCGCCCATCGTGCCGCAGGCACTGGCGATCAGCGCCATCACCATCGCTTGCCCCGGCTTGAAGGGTGTGATCCAGTACAGCAGACCGCCGACGATCGCCGCCACCAGCGCGCCGATCAGCCAGGCACGGTAGCTGAAGCTGCGGCTGATGTGGCGCGCCACGGGGCGGCGGCGCAGGCGCCGGCTCGCGGCCTCCTGAGCGATGTGGGCCACCGCGACCACCAGCACCAGGAAGAACACCAGGAAGGCCCCGCGATCCTCGCGGTTCGGAAACTGCAGCAGCAACAGCGCCGGTGTATGGCTCATGCCGTAGACGCAGACCATGATGCCCCACTGGATCTTCGCGTTGCGCTCGAGGAAGCGCTCCGGGTCGCCGGCCAGCGCGCTCACCACCGGGATCGCCAGGAAGATGTAGACCGGAATGAAGACCGAAAACAGGTCGAAATTGCGGTTGGCCACCAGCAGGTACTGCAGCGGCAGCACGATGAAGAAGGCCAGGATCAGGCTGCGGTGATCGCTGCGCCGCGTGTGCATCAGAGTGATGTACTCGCGCAGCGCCAGGAAGCTGAGCACGCCGAACAGCAGTGTCGCCCCCGCCGCACCCGACACCCAGGCGAGCCAGAACACCGAGGCGCCGATCCACAGGGCGCGCAGCTCGCGCTTGAACCGTTCGTGCCGGTCGCGGCTCTCTTCACCGCGCTCGCGCAGCGAGCGCAGCAGGGCCACGGCGCTGATCAGCAGCAGCGCGCCGAACACCAGCAGGAACAGCAGGCCCACCTGCTGCGAGGCACTGAGCTGCCGCAAGCCGCTCATGCCGCGACGTCCTTCAGCACGACCACGGCCGCGCGTGCGCGGTCGAGGAAGTCGCGCTTGCTCTCGCCGGGCGTCAGCGGCGCCAGCGGCGCGCCGAAGGTCACCGAGCACAGGATGGGCACCGGCACCACCTCCCCCTTGGGCATCACGCGCTGCACGTTGTCGATCCATGCGGGGATCAACTGCACCGTGGGGAACTGCTCGGCCAGGTGGTACAGGCCGCTCTTGAAGGCCTGCGGGTCGCCGCGGTTGCTGCGCGTGCCTCGGGGAAGATCACCAGCGAGTCACCGCTTCGCAGGGCCTCGACGAGGGGCTCGAGCGGGTCCTGGTCGTCCGTGCGCTGGCGCGCCACGTAGACCGCGTTGAACACCTCGCGCGTGATCCAGTGGCGCAGCGGGCTGGCGGTCCAGTAGTCCTTCGCGGCGATCGGCCTCGTACGGGCGCGCAGGTCGCGCGGCAACGCGGCCCAGATCAGCACCCAGTCGAGGTGGCTCTGGTGGTTGGCGAAGTAGATGCGCTGCTCTGCCTTCGGCGGGCAGCCGTACCAGTGCCCCTGCGCCCCGGTGATGAGCCGTGCCAGGAAGGACAGCAGCAGGCCTACCGAGTCGGCGGCGGCGGACATGGTCCCCTGCTATTCGGAGCACGCGCCACAGGGCCCCGCTGCCGGCCGTGCTCAGTGCCTGAAGTGACGCACACCTGTCAGCACCATCGCGATGCCGCGTTCGTTGGCGGCGGCGATCACCTCGTCGTCGCGCAGGCTGCCGCCGGGCTGGATGACGCTGCGCGCTCCGGCATCGGCCAGCACGTCGAGGCCGTCGCGGAACGGGAAGAAGGCGTCGCTCGCGACCGCCGAGCCGGCCAGGCTCAGGTCGGCGTGGCTGGCCTTGATGCTGGCGATGCGCGCGCTGTCGAGCCGGCTCATCTGGCCGGCGCCGACGCCGAGCGTCATGCCGTCGCCGCAGAACACGATGGCATTGCTCTTGACGAACTTGGCCACCTTCCACGCGAACAGCAGGTCGGCCAGCTGTCCGTCGGTCGGCGCCAGCTTCGTGACGACTTTCAGGTCCTGCAGTCCGAGCACGTGGTTGTCGGCGCTCTGGATCAGCAGACCCGAGCCGACGCGCTTGATGTCGTGCGAATTGAGGCCGCGCGACCAGGCGTCGGGCGCGTCGCGCTGCACGCCGTCGAGCGAGATCTGCAGCACGCGCGTGTTGGCCTTGGCGGCGAACACGGCGCGCGCCTCGTCGGTATAGCCGGGGGCGATCAGCACCTCGACGAACTGCTTCGCGATCGCCTGCGCTGCCGCGCCGTCGACCGGAACGTTGAAGGCGATGATGCCGCCGAACGCGGAGGTCGGGTCGGTGCGGAAGGCCTTGCCATAGGCCTCGGCCGCGTTGGCGCCGAGGGCCACGCCGCAGGGGTTGGCGTGCTTGACGATCACGCAGGCCGGCCCGTCGACGGAAGCGTCGAAGCCTTTCACGCACTCCCACGCCGCATCGGCGTCGGCGATGTTGTTGTACGACAGCTCCTTGCCCTGCAGCTGCACGGCGCTCACCAGCGAGCCAGGCGCCGGGTGCAGGTCGCGGTAGAACGCGGCGCTCTGGTGCGGGTTCTCGCCGTAGCGCAGGTCCTGCAGCTTGACGAAGCGGCCGTTGCTTTGCGCCGGGAACTCGGCGCGCGTGCCGTCGGGGCGCAGCGCCGACAGGTGGTCGCTGATGGCCGCGTCGTAGTTGCTGATGCGGTTGAAGGCCGCGACCGCAAGCGCGAAGCGCGTGCTCTCGCTCACCCGGCCGTCCTGCTGCAGGTCGGCCAGCACGCCGGCGTACTGCGAGGCGTCGGTCAGCACCGCCACGTCCTTCCAGTTCTTGGCGGCCGAACGCACCATCGCCGGTCCGCCGATGTCGATGTTCTCGATCGCGTCCTCCAGCGTGCAGCCGGGCTTCGCGACTGTGGCCTCGAAGGGGTAGAGGTTGACCACCAGCAGGTCGATCGTCTCGATGCCGTGCGCGGCCAGCGAGGCCATGTGCGCCGGCAGGTCGCGGCGCGCCAGCAGGCCGCCGTGGATGGTCGGGTGCAGCGTCTTCACGCGACCGTCGAGCATCTCGGGGAAGCCGGTGTGGTCGGCCACCTCGGTGACCGGGAGGCCGCTGTCGGCCAGCAGCCTGGCCGTGCCACCGGTCGAGAGCAGCTTCACGCCCAGCGCATGCAGGGACCGGGCGAGTTCGACGATGCCGGTCTTGTCGGAAACGGAGAGGAGGGCGGTGGCCATGGCGGTCGTGGAAGCGGGGTAGGGGCGGAAAACGGAGTACGGCGCGCTCAGGGCTTGATGAGCTTGTGCTCGAGCAACTTGCGCCGCAGGGTGTTGCGGTTGATGCCCAGCCACTCGGCGGCGCGTGACTGGTTGCCTTCGGCGTGCTGCATCACCACGTCGAGCAGCGGCTTCTCGACCACCTGCAGCACCATGTCGTAGATGTTGCGCGGATCGGCGCCGCGCAGGTCCTTGAAGTAGGCATCGAGGCCCTCGCGAATGCACGCGTCGATGTGCTTCTTGGTCATGCAGCCTCTTGTTCGAAGGACGGTTCGAGCGCCGCTGCTGCTTGCGGCAGCAGCTCATGCTCGACCCCGAGGGCATCGAAGAAATCGCCGACAGCGGCGACTTGCGCCTCGCAGCGCTCCAGTGTGTTCATTCGGGCGCGGAACAGGGCACCGCCCGGCAACGCGTGCACTGCCCAGCCGATGTGCTTGCGCGCGGTGCGCACGCCGGCGTATTCGCCGTACAGGCCGTAGTGGTCGTGCAGGTGTTCGATCAACCAGGCCTTGGCCTGCGCGGTACGCGGCGGCGGCAGGCGCTCGCCGGTGGCGAGGAAGTGCGCGATCTCGCGGAAGATCCACGGCCGCCCCTGCGCAGCGCGGCCGACCATCACCGCGTCGGCGCCGGTTGCGGCGAGCACGTCGCGCGCCTTCTCGGGCGAGTCGATGTCGCCGTTGGCGACCACCGGCACCTGCACCGCGGTCTTCACCGCGCGCACGGTGTCGTGTTCGGCCGAGCCGGCGTAGCCCTGCTCGCGCGTGCGGCCGTGCACCGTCAGCATCGCGATGCCGAGCGACTCGGCGCCGCGCGCCAGCGCCACCGCATTGCGGTTCTGCATGTTCCAGCCGGTGCGCATCTTCAGCGTCACCGGCACGCCGTGCGGCGCGCAGGCGGTGACCACCGCCTCGACGATGCGCAGCGCGAGCGACTCGTCGCGCATCAGCGCCGAGCCGGCCCACACGTTGCAGACCTTCTTGGCCGGGCAGCCCATGTTGATGTCGATGACCTGCGCGCCGCGGTCGATGTTGTAGGCGGCGGCCTCGGCCATCATCAGCGGCTCGGTGCCGGCGATCTGCACCGCGATCGGCGCGACCTCACCGTCGTGGTTGGCACGCCGCGAGGTCTTCAGGCTGTGCCAGAGTTCCTTGCGCGAGGTGACCATCTCGCTCACCGCATAGCCGGCGCCGAGCCGCTTGCACAGCTGGCGGAACGGTCGGTCGGTGACGCCCGCCATCGGTGCCACGAACAGCCGGTTCGGGAGCTCGATCGAGCCGATGCGCAGGGGAGACACGGGAGGCGGTGTGCTTAAAAAGAGGGCAGAGTATAGCGGCGCGATCCGGGCAGGTCGGGCACCGATCGGTGGCGCTGCTTGCTGCGCTGCATCGACAATCCACATCGATGGAGAGCTGGCTCGAATCGATGCTCGCCGTGCTCGCGTTGCCGAAGTTCGGCCTGAGCACGGTGTTCGTCGTCGCCTTCGTCTCGGCCACGCTGCTGCCGTTCGGTTCGGAGCCGGCGGTGTTCGGCCTGGTCAAGCTCGACCCGCAGTTGTTCTGGCCGGCCGTGCTGGTGGCCACCGCCGGCAACACGCTCGGCGGCGCGGTCACGTGGTGGATGGGTTACGGCGCCGAGCGTGCCTACGAGCGCGTGAAGCACAGGCCGGCCGACGCGCGCGTGCTGAAGTGGCTCGAGCGCTTCGGCCCGCCGGCCTGCCTGCTGAGCTGGCTGCCGGTGGTCGGTGACCCGCTGTGTGCGGTGGCTGGCTGGCTGCGGCTGCCGTTCTGGCCCTGCCTGCTCTACATGGCGATCGGCAAGTTCGCGCGCTACCTGACGATGACGGCGCTGCTGCTGTGGGTGTTGCCGGGGCAGTTTCACCCCTGACGAGCGGTGCGCTCCGGCGCCGCCGTCAGGCCGTGAGCGCGGCGTCCAGCGCGTCGAGCGTCGTCTCGAGCCGGCGCAGCGCCTCGTTGGCGCGGCCGACCGGCGTCGGGCGCGTGTCGA
>NZ_AZSN01000103.1:0-13485 GCF_000576225.1 Methylibium sp. T29-B
CGGCGCGCACCCGGCTGACGCCGTGGCGCAGCCGCACGCGGTAGCTGCCGCGCGTGCCCTGCACCGGCCGCTCGTGGACGGCGATCACCGCGGCGTCGCCCTGGCGCAGCGGCAGCACCATCGGTCGCGACTGCATGCGCGGGCGCTGCTCGGTCATCACGAACTCGCCGCCCTCGAAATCGCGCCCGGGCTCGGAGAGCAGCAGCACCACCTGCAGCGGGAACACGTGCTCGCCGTAGAGATCCTGGTGCAGGCAGTTGTAGTCGCCCTCGCCGTACTGCAGCAGCAGCGGCGTGGGCCGGGTCTGGCCGGCCCCATGGCAGCGCGCGATGAACTCGGCGTGCCGCGGCGGGAAGCGCGTGGCCACACCCATCGCCGCGTGCCAGCGGTTGGCGATCGGCACCAGATGCGGATAGAAGCCGCCACGCAGGGTCGCGACGAGCGCCGGCAGCGGGTGGGCGAAGTAGCGGTACTCGCCGCGCCCGAAGCCATGGCGGGCCATCACCACGCGGCTGCGGAAGGCCGCGTCGTCCGTGTACAGCCCCGCCAGCGCGCGGCATTCCGCCGGCGTGAGCAGGCGTTCGATCTGCGCGTGGCCCTGCGCGTCGAGATCGCGGGCCAGCTGCGGCCAGTCGGCCGCCGCGATGCGCGCCTCCAGGCTCGCGGTGGCCACCGCCGTGGCGACGCCGGCGGTCTCCGACACGCTCATGGCGTGATCACCTCCTGCTCCAGCGCCAGCAGCTGGCGCTTGCGCTCGACGCCCCAGCGGTAGCCCGACAGTGCGCCGTCGCTGCGCACCACGCGGTGGCAGGGAATGGCCACCGCCAGCGCGTTGGCGGCGCAGGCCTGCGCCACCGCGCGCACCGCCGTCGGCGCACCGATGCGCGCGGCGACCTCGGCGTAACTGGCGGTGCGCCGGGCGGGATGTCACGCAACGCCTGCCACACACGCTGCTGGAAGGCGGTGCCGCGCACGTCGAGCGGCAGGTCCAGGCCGAGACCCGGTGCCTCGACGAAGCCCACCACGCGGGCCACCCAGTCCTCGAAATCGGCCTCGCCGCCGATCAGGCGGGCCTGGGGGAAGCGGTCCTGCAGGTCGCGCGCCAGCGCATCCGGGTCGTCGCCGAGCAGGATCGCGCAGATGCCGCGTTCGCTCTGTGCCACGAGGATGGCGCCCAGCGAGCACTGGCCGATCGCGAAGCGGATCGCCGTGCCCGCCCCGCCGGCGCGGTAGCGCGTGGCCGTCATGCCGAGCACCCCGTCGGCCGTCTCGTAGTAGCGGCCGCCGGAGTTGAAGCCGGCGTCGTAGATGGCATCGGTCACCGTGCCGCCGCGGCGGCCGAGCGCCTCGCGCAGGCGCCGCGCCCGGTGCGCGGTGGCGTAGGCCCTCGGCGTGAGGCCGGTGACCGCCTTGAACACGCGGTGCAGGTGGTAGGGGCTGAGGCCGGCGCGCCGGGCCAGGTCGGCGAGCGGGGGGACCGCGTCCGCGGTCTCGATGTAGCGGCACAGTTCGGCGACCCGGGCTGCCTGCAGCGCGGCCGCCGGCAGCTGGTCGGGCTTGCAGCGCAGGCAGGGCCTGAAGCCGGCCGCGCGTGCGGCCTCGGCGGTGTCGTGGAAGGCCACGTTCTCGGGGCGGGCCGGGCGCGCGGCGCAGCTCGGGCGGCAATAGACGCCGGTCGTGCGCACCGAGTAGAAGAAGCGGCCGTCGGCGGCGCCGTCGCGCGCCACGACGGCGGCCCAGCGCGGGTCGTTCACGGTCGCGGCGGCCCGTTGTTCGGTCTGGGTGCTCATGTTCATGATCGTCCGTCAGGGTGTACGTGGGTCGATGCGGTGACTGTAGGCATCGGTCCGGACCGTGGCACTCCGTGTCTTGCTGCCGAATTGGAATCCTTCCCGGACGCCGGCGTGCGGGCGGGGCCGATCGTCACGCAGGTGACAGGCCGATGACGACCGCGCACCGGCCTGGGGCTTGCGCGGCCCTGCGCACAGTCGAGCGTTGCGCGAATCCACTTAAGGGGAACCCCGTCTATTGCAGCGCAACAGCGCTACTTAGAGTGCAAGCCTTCTTTCCTGTCCCCGCATGAGCGACATCATTCTCCAGACCCGCGAGTTGACGAAGGACTTCAAGGGGTTCACGGCGGTGGACCGCGTGGATCTGGCGGTGCAGCGAGGACACATCCATGCGCTGATCGGGCCCAATGGCGCGGGCAAGACCACCTGCTTCAACCTGCTCACGAAGTTCCTCGCGCCCAGCCGCGGCACGATCCACTTCAACGGCCACGACATCACCGCCGAGAAGCCCGCGCAGATCGCCCGCCGCGGCGTCATCCGCTCCTTCCAGATCTCCGCCGTCTTTCCCCACCTGAGCGTGCTGGAGAACGTGCGCATCGGCCTGCAGCGCTTCACCGGCACCTCCTTCCACTTCTGGAAGGGCCTGTCGGGGCTGCGCGCGCTCGACGCCCGCGTGCTCGAGCTGCTGGAACTGGTGGACCTGCGCGAGATGGCTGCGCTCAAAGCCGCCGACCTGCCCTACGGACGCAAGCGCGCGCTGGAGATCGCGACCACCATGGCCATGAGCCCCGAGCTCATGCTGCTCGACGAACCCACCCAGGGCATGGGCCACGAGGACGTCGAGCGCGTCACCGCCCTCATCAAGCGGGTGGCCGAAGGCCGCACCGTGCTGATGGTGGAGCACAACATGAAGGTGGTGGCCACCATCGCCGACCGCATCACCGTGCTGGCGCGCGGGGCCGTGCTGGCCGAAGGCGACTACGCCAGTGTCTCCCGCCACCCTGCGGTGCTGGAGGCCTACATGGGCAGCGACGCGGCTGAACTCCAGGGAGCGCATTGATGGAGCCCCTGGCGCTGGAGATCAAGGGGCTGCAGGCCTGGTACGGCGAGAGCCACATCCTGCACGGCATCGACCTGGCGGTGCCGCGCGGGCAGGTGGTCACGCTGCTCGGGCGCAATGGCGCCGGACGCACCACCACGCTGCGCGCCATCATGGGCCTGACGGGCAGCCGCAAGGGCTCGATCAAGGTGCACGGCCAGGAGGCCATCGCGCTGCCCACCCACCGCATCGCCCACCTCGGGCTGGGCTACTGCCCGGAGGAGCGCGGCATCTTCGCCTCGCTGAGCGCCGAGGAGAACCTGCTGCTGCCCCCGCGCCTGAAGGCCGGGCGGGGCAAGGCGATGGGCGAGGCCGAGATCTACGCGATGTTCCCCAACCTGGCCGAGCGGCGCGCCAGCCCGGGCACGCGGCTCTCGGGGGGCGAGCAGCAGATGCTGGCGGTGGCGCGCATCCTGCGCACCGGGGCCGACATCCTGCTGCTCGACGAGATCAGCGAGGGGCTGGCGCCGGTGATCGTGCAGGCGCTCGCGCGCATGATCACCGCGCTCAAGGCGCAGGGCTTCACCATCGTGATGGTGGAGCAGAACTTCCGCTTCGCCGCGCGCCTGGCCGACCAGTTCCATGTGGTCGAGCACGGCCGCATCGCGCTGTCCTTTGCTGCCTCCGAGCTGGCGGCCCACCAGGCACAGCTCGATGAACTGCTCAGCGTCTGATCGCGACGCGCTTTCCGCTTCCTCTCATCCCACCCTCAGGAGCCCCGCATGACCCTCGTTCGCTCGCGCACCGCACTCGCTGCCGCCGCCACCGCCGGCCTCCTCGCCGTCGGCGGCACGCCGGCACAGGCCCAGATCTCCGGGGACACGGTCAAGATCGGCTTCATCACCGACATGTCGGGTCTGTACGCCGACATCGACGGCCCCGGCGGCGTCGAGGCCATCAAGCTGGCCATCAGCGACATGAAGGGCACGGTCGCCGGCAAGAAGATCGAGCTCGTCTACGCCGACCACCAGAACAAGGCCGACGTGGCCGCCAGCAAGGCCCGCGAATGGTTCGACACCCAGGGCGTCGACATGCTCATCGGCGGCACCAACTCCGGCACCGCGCTGGCCATGACCAAGGTCGCGGCCGAGAAGAAGAAGCCCTTCATCGCCATCGGTGCCGGCACCTCGCGCATCTCGAACGAGGATTGCACGCCCTACTCGATCCACTATGCCTACGACACCGTGGCGCTGGCCAACGGCACCGGCAGCGCAGTCACCAAGGCGGGCGGCAAGTCCTGGTATTTCCTGACGGCCGACTATGCCTTCGGCCAGTCGCTGCAGAACGACACCAGCAACGTGGTGACGAAATCGGGCGGCCAGGTGCTCGGCAGCGTCAAGCACCCGCTGTCGGCCAGCGATTTCTCGTCCTTCCTGCTGCAGGCGCAGTCGAGCAAGGCGCAGATCCTGGGGCTGGCCAATGCCGGCGGCGACACCATCAACTCGATCAAGGCCGCCAACGAGTTCGGCATCACGAAGACGATGAAGCTGGCCGGCCTGCTGATGTTCATCAACGACATCCATTCGCTGGGCCTGAATGCGACCCAGGGCATGTACATGACCGACAGCTGGTACTGGAACCAGAGCCCGGAGGCGCGCGCGTGGAGCCGCCGCTTCTTCGAGAAGATGAAGCGCATGCCCTCGTCGATCCAGGCGGCCGACTACTCGGCCGCCATGCACTTCCTGAAGGCCGTCGAGGCCGCCAAGACCGACGACGGCGACAAGGTCATGGCGCAGATGAAGGCCATGCCGATCAACGACTTCTACGCCAAGGGCAGCATCCGCAAGGAAGACGGTCGCGGCATCCACGACATGTTCCTGCTGCAGGTGAAGTCGCAGCAGGAGTCGACCGAGCCCTGGGACTACTTCAAGGTGGTCGAGAAGATCCCCGGCGAACAGGCCTTCACGAAGCTGGCCGACAGCAAGTGCCCGCTGGTGAAGAAGTGAGCGCCGCGCGCCGCCTCCGCCGAGGAGCCGATTCCCGATGAGCGACCTCTTCGGCATCCCCTTGCCCGCACTGCTGGGCCAGTTGCTGCTGGGTCTGGTGAACGGCTCGTTCTACGCGATGCTGTCGCTGGGGCTGGCGGTGATCTTCGGCATGCTCAACATCATCAACTTCGCCCACGGGGCGCTGTACATGATGGGCGCCTTCCTGGCGTGGATGGGCCTGGAGTACCTGGGGCTGAACTACTGGGTCATGCTGCTGCTCGCGCCGCTGCTGGTGGGGGTGCTGGGCATCCTCATCGAGCGGCTGCTGCTGCAGTGGCTCTACAAGCTCGACCACCTCTACGGCCTGCTGCTGACCTTCGGCATCACCCTGGTGGCCGAGGGCATCTTCCGCTCCTTCTACGGCGTCTCCGGCCAACCCTACCCGGTGCCCTCGGCCCTCTCCGGGGCCACCAACCTGGGCTTCATGATCCTGCCCAACTACCGCGCCTGGGTCGTGCTGGCCTCCATCGTGGTCTGCCTGGCCGTGTGGGCCCTGATCGAGAAGACCTCGCTGGGCGCCACCCTGCGCGCGGGCACCGAGAACCCGCGCCTGGTGCAGGCCTTCGGCATCAACGTGCCCCGCCTGGTCACACTCACCTACGCCGGCGGCGTGGCGCTGGCGGCCTTCGCCGGCGTGCTGGCCGCTCCCATCATCCAGGTCTCCCCACTGATGGGCTCCAACCTCATCATCACCGTCTTCGCCGTGGTGGTGATCGGCGGCATGGGCTCCATCCTGGGCTCCATCGTCACCGGCCTGGGCCTGGGCCTGATCGAGGGCCTCACCAAGGTGGTCTACCCCGAAGCCTCCAGCACCGTGGTGTTCGTCATCATGGCCATCGTGCTGCTGATCCGACCGGCCGGCCTGTTCGGGAAAGAGAAATGACACCCCAACGATCCCCGCTGCTCGGCTACGCGGCCCTGTTCATCGCGATCGCGCTGCTGCCGGCGCTGGGGGCCTACCCGATCTTCGTGATGAAGGTGCTGTGCTACGCGCTGTTCGCCTGCGCCTTCAACCTGCTGATCGGCTTCACCGGGCTGCTGTCCTTCGGTCATGCGGCCTTCCTGGGCGCGGCGGCCTACGGTGCCGGCCATGCGCTCAAGGTCTGGGGCTTCCCGGCCCCGCTGGGGCTGCTGTTCGGGGCGGCCGTGGCGGCGCTGGCCGGGCTGGCCTTCGGCTGGCTGGCGATCCGGCGCTCGGGGATCTACTTCTCGATGATCACGCTGGCGCTCGCGCAGATGCTGTTCTTCTTCTTCCTGCAGGCGCCCTTCACCGGCGGGGAGGACGGGCTGCAGTCGGTGCCGCGCGGGCGCTTCCTGGGGCTGGACCTCGCGAACGACCTGACGCTGTACTACGTGGTGCTGGCGATCTTCATCGCCGGCTTCTGGCTGATCTACCGCACGGTGCACTCGCCGTTCGGGCAGGTGCTGACCTCGATCCGGGAGAACGAGGCACGCGCCACCTCGCTGGGCTACGACGTGGAGCGCTTCAAGCTGGTGGCCTTCGTGCTGTCGGCCGCGCTGGCGGGGCTGGCCGGCGCGACCAAGACGCTGGTGCTGGGCTTCGCGACGCTGACCGACGCGGTGTGGACGACCTCGGGGGCGGTGATCCTGATGACGCTGGTGGGCGGCATGGGGACGATGGTGGGCCCGATGGTGGGCGCGCTGGTGATCGTGGCGCTGGAGAACAAGATCGGCGACGTGGGGCGCGCGCTGGCCGAACTGACCGGGATCGCCTGGTTCAACGGCCTGGGCGAGGCGGTCACGCTGGTCACAGGCCTCATCTTCATCCTCTGCGTGCTCGCCTTCCGGCGTGGCATCGTCGGCGAGGCGGGGGCGCTGCTGGCGCGCTGGCGCCGCGCCTGAACGCCGTCACCCGGCGGCGCGCGGGTCACCCCCCGTCGACCGCCCGCCGAAGATCGCGGTGCCGACCCGCACGAGCGTCGCGCCCTCCAGCACCGCGGCCTCGAGGTCGGCGGTCATCCCCATGGACAGCGTGTCGAGCGCCAGGCCTCCCGCCTGAAGGCGTTCCAGCAGTTCGTGCAGCGCGCGGTGCGGCCGGCGCTGGGCGCTCAGATCGCCGGCCGGCTCGGGAATCGCCATCAGCCCGCGCAGCCGCAGCCGCGGCAGCGTCGCGACCGCCCGCGCCACCTCCTCCACCTCGTCCGGCGCCAGACCGCTCTTGCTGGCTTCGCCGCTGACGTTGACCTGCAGGCAGACCTGCAAGGGCGGCAGCGCGTCCGGCCGCTGCTCGGACAGCCGCTGGGCGATCTTCAGCCGGTCGACCGAGTGCACCCAGTCGAAGGCCTCGGCCACCGCGCGCGTCTTGTTGCTCTGCAGCGGACCGATCAGATGCCATTCGAGGCGAGCGCGAACGTCGGCCAGCGCGGCCATCTTGTCGAGCGCTTCCTGCACGTAGTTCTCGCCGAACCGCGTCTGCCCGGCCGCCAGGGCCTCGCGCACGGTGTCGGCGCCGAACGTCTTGCTGACCGCCAGCAGCGTGACGCTTGCCACGGGACGCCCCGCTGCGTCACAGGCGCGTGCGATGCGCCCGCTCACTTCTTGTATCTTGCTTGCTATCGTCGCCATAATCCCTCGACCCTCTGCCGCATGGTGAGCGCTGCGCTCCCCACACCACCCCATGGACATCACCCAACTGCTGGCGTTCTCGGTCAAGAACAAGGCCTCGGACCTGCACTTGTCCTCCGGACTGCCGCCGATGATCCGGGTGCACGGCGACGTGCGGCGCATCAACGTGGACCCGCTGGACCACAAGAACGTGCACGACATGGTGTACGACATCATGAACGATGCGCAGCGCAAGGCCTACGAGGAGACGCTGGAATGCGACTTCTCGTTCGAGATCCAGGGCCTGGCGCGCTTCCGGGTCAACGCCTTCAATCAGAACCGCGGCGCGGGCGCGGTATTCCGCACCATCCCGAGCAAGATCCTGACGCTCGAGCAGTTGAACGCGCCGAAGATCTTCGCCGATCTGGCCCTCAAGCCGCGCGGCCTGGTGCTGGTCACCGGCCCCACCGGCTCGGGCAAGAGCACCACGCTCGCCGGCATGGTGAACCACCTCAACGAGAACGAGTACGGCCATATCCTGACCGTCGAGGATCCGATCGAGTTCGTGCACGAGTCCAAGCGCTGCCTGATCAACCAGCGCGAGGTCGGACCGCACACGCTGTCCTTCAGCAACGCGCTGCGCTCGGCGCTGCGCGAGGATCCGGACGCGATCCTGGTCGGCGAAATGCGCGACCTCGAGACCATCCGCCTCGCGCTGACCGCGGCCGAAACCGGCCACCTGGTGTTCGGCACCTTGCACACCAGCAGCGCGGCCAAGACCATCGACCGCGTGATCGACGTGTTCCCCGCCGCCGAGAAGGACATGGTGCGCGCGATGCTGTCGGAGTCGCTGATCGGCGTGATCTCGCAGACGCTGTGCAAGCTCAAGGACGGCTCGGGCCGCGTGGCGGCGCACGAGATCATGCTGGGCACGCCGGCCATCCGCAACCTGATCCGCGAGGCCAAGGTCGCGCAGATGTACAGCTCGATCCAGACCGGCAACAGCATGGGCATGCAGACACTGGACCAGAACCTGACGGACCTGGTGCGCCGCAACCTCATCACGCCGGCGGAGGCACGCGGCAAGGCCAAGCTGCCCGAGAACTTCCCGGGCTGATCCCGGGCACCGCCCCGTCGTCCGCAGAGCGCTCACCGTGAAAAAGCAGCTCGATCGACCGGGGGGCCCTGCGGTTTCTGCCGAAGGCGCCCCGTCAGACGACGGCGAGGAACGCGCGACCGCCACGGTCGATTGGGATGCGCGGGCCCGGCAGGCCGGGGCTCAGCCCTTCGACGAGCGCCGCGCCTGCGATCTGTTCGTGCAGCTGTGGGAGGCCGAGACGCATCTGGTCGGCCTGAGCCCCCCCGAACTGGGCCGCATCGCCGAGCACTTCCGCCATTTCACGGTACCGGCCGGCCAGGAGGTGATCGGCCAGGACGAGCAGGGCAACTACCTGCTGGTGGTGCTGGAAGGCCGGGTCGGCGTCGAGCGCGTGCAGCGCGGCGGCGGCCGGGTCCGCGTGGCCGAGGCTCGCGCCGGGGACATGCTGGGTGAGATGTCGGTGCTGGACGCCGGCTCCCGCTTTTCCGCCTGCACCACGCTCACTCCCTGCATCGTGGCCGTGCTCGACGCCCGGCGCCTCGACGCGATGATGGAGAACGAGCCGCGGCTTGCCATGGCCCTGCTGGCCTCGCTCGCGCGGCGCCTGTCCTTGCGCCTGCGCCAGGTGAGCGCCCGGCTGTCTGCTTTGTTGTCCGGTGGCTGAGCAGCGAGCGCTGCCGCCTCAGAAAATCTCCAAGGGAGGAACTCATGGAACGCGATCAAGCGTCGAAATTCGTCAACGACCTGCTGCGCCTGCTGGTCGCCCGCAACGGTTCCGATCTGTTCCTGACGGCCGACTTTCCTCCGGCGGTCAAGGTCGACGGCCGCGTCACCAAGGTATCGCCGCAGCCGCTGACGCCGCAACACACGATGGCCCTGGCGCGTTCGATCATGAACGACAAGCAGGCGGCCGAGTTCGAACGCACCAAGGAGTGCAATTTCGCGATCGCGCCGACCGGCATCGGCCGCTTCCGGGTCAATGCCTTCGTGCAGCAGGGCTGCGTGGGCCTGGTGCTGCGGACGATCCCGCAGACGCTGCCGACGATCGACTCACTCGGCCTGCCGCAGGTGCTGAAGGACGTCGCCTCGACCAAGCGCGGCTGGTGATCTTCGTCGGCGCCACCGGCTCGGGCAAGAGCACCTCGCTGGCCGCGATGGTGGACTACCGCAACGAGAACTCCTACGGCCACATCATCACCATCGAGGACCCGGTGGAGTTCGTGCACCCGCACAAGAACTGCATCGTGACGCAGCGTGAGGTCGGCATCGATACCGACGACTGGGCCCCGGCGCTGAAGAACACGCTGCGCCAGGCGCCCGACGTGATCCTGATGGGCGAGATCCGCGACCGCGAGACAATGGAACACGCGGTGGCCTTCGCCGAGACCGGCCACCTGTGCATGGCGACGCTGCACGCCAACAGCGCCAACCAGGCGCTCGACCGCATCATCAACTTCTTCCCCGAGGAGCGGCGCGCGCAGCTGCTGATGGACCTGTCGCTGAACCTCAAGGCGCTCGTGTCGCAGCGCCTGCTGGCGCGCCAGGAAGGCCGTGGCCGCGTCGCGGCGATCGAGATCCTGCTGAACACGCCGTTGATCTCCGACCTGATCTTCAAGGGCGAGGTGGCCGAGATCAAGGAGATCATGAAGAAGAGTCGCGAGCTCGGCATGCAGACCTTCGACCAGAGCCTGTTCGACCTGTACGAGGGCCAGCTGGTCACCTACGAGGATGCCCTGCGCAACGCCGATTCGGTCAACGACCTGCGTCTGCAGATCAAGCTCAACAGCAACCGGGCGCGCAACTCCGACCTGGCCTCGGGCACCGAGCACCTGACCATCGTCTGAGTAACCCGCGGCCTGCCCGGCCGCGGTGGTTTGAGCGATCATGGCGGTGTAGAACGGCCTCGTTTGGAGGCCGTTGCCTTTTCGGAGACGCTCGATGACCAGCAAGACCTACGATCCGGTTCCCTCGCAGCGCGTGGCCTTCCTCGGCCTGGGCGTGATGGGCCACCCCATGGCCGGCCACCTGGCGCGCGCCGGCCACAGCGTGTGTGTCTACAACCGCACCACGGCCAAGGCCCAGGCCTGGGTGAACGAGTACGGCGGCCGTTCGGCGCCGACGCCCAGCGCCGCGGCGCAGGACGCCGACATCGTGTTCGCCTGCGTCGGCAACGATGCCGATCTCCGTTCGGTGACGACCGGTGCCGACGGAGCCTTCCAGGCCATGAAGGCAGGCGCCGTGTTCGTGGACCACACCACCGCGTCGGCCGACATCGCGCGCGAACTGGCGGCGGCGGCGCGCGCGCGCGGCCTGGGCTTCGTCGATGCCCCGGTCTCGGGTGGCAACCTCGGCGCGATCAATGGCGCGCTCACGGTGATGTGCGGCGGCGATGCGGCCGACTTCGCGAAGATCCAGCCGGTGGCGATGGCCTTCTCGAAGGCCGTCACGCTGCTCGGCGAGGCCGGCGCCGGCCAGTTAGCGAAGATGGTGAACCAGATCGCGATCGCCGGCCTGGTGCAGGGCCTCAGCGAGGCGATCGCCTTCGGTCAGAAGGCCGGGCTGGACATGAAGGCCGTGCTCGGCGTGATCGGCAAGGGCGCGGCGCAGAGCTGGCAGATGGACAACCGCGGCCCGACGATGGTCGACGGCAAGTTCGACTTCGGTTTCGCGGTGGACTGGATGCGCAAGGACCTTGGGCTTTGCCTGGACGAGGCGAAACGCAACGGCGCCCGGCTACCGGTGACGGCGTTGGTCGATCAGTTCTATGCGGACGTGCAGGCCGACGACGGCGGCCGCCGCGACACCTCGAGCCTGATCCAGCGCCTGAAGTAGCCCACGCGGAGACCGACCGCGTCGCGGTCGCGACCTCTCAGGGGGCCGGAGCGGTCGGCGCGTTCTTCGGCACCGTCTGCGCGAGCTCGGCCTCGGTGATGATCTCGAAGGCCTTGACGACCTTCACGACCCCGGAGACGCCGCGGGCGATCGCCACGCCGCGGTCGGCCTCGCGTTCCGTGACGCGACCCATCAGGTAGACGATGCCACGGTCGGTGACCACCTTGTAGGCATTGGCGAAGATGTCGCGCGCATCGACGTAGCTCGCCTTCACCTTGCTCGTGATCAGCGCGTCGTTCGAGCGGTCGACCAGCGAGGTCGTCGGGCCGATCGCCAGTTCGTTCAGCAGGGAGCGGACGTTCTCGAGCTTCGAGACCGCGGCCTCGACGGCCGCCTTGTCGGCCTCGGTCGGCACTTCGCCGGTCAGCAGCACCGTGCGATTGAAGCTGGTCAGGCTGACCCGGCCGCGTTCGCCGATGGCCTCCTTGACCCGCGCCGCGCCTTTCAGCTCGATGCCCTGGTCTTCAAGCTGCGCCCCCGACGTGCGACGGTCGCTGTAGACCAGTGCACTGCCGACGGCCGCACCACCGATCAGCAGCGCACAGCCGCCCAAGGCGCCGGAGAGCGAGATGCAGGCCAATGCGGCCAGCGCAACGCGACGGAGCGTGCGAGGGGCCCGGGTTGCCGCCTGGGCAGGCGAAGGAGAGGTTCGTGAGGTCATGTCAGGTCCTGTTCACCGAGCAGTTGCACGTCGACCGCGTCGCACAGACAGTGGATCGCGAGGATGTGCACTTCCTGTATGCGCGCCGTGCGCTCGTGCGGCACGCAGATGTGTACGTCGGTCTCGGTCAGGCGAGCACCGAGCTTGCCGCCGCCCCGCCCGGTGAGGGCGATGACGGTCATGTCCTTGTCATGGGCCGCGTCCACCGCGGCCACCACGTTGGCCGAGTTGCCGCTCGTCGTGATGGCCAGCAGCACGTCACCGGGATTGCCGAGCGCCTGCACCTGCTTGGCATAGATCGCGGAGAAATCGTAGTCGTTGCCGAGCGCGGTGATGATGGAGGTGTCGGTGTTCAGCGCGATCGCGGCCAGCCCGGGACGCTCGCGCTCGAAGCGGCCGACGAACTCGGCCGCGAAATGCTGCGCGTCGCTGGCGGAGCCCCCGTTGCCACAGGCCAGCACCTTGCCGCCGGCGGTGATGCAGCCGAGCACGGCCTGAACCGCATCGGCTATCGGCTTGCTCAACACCTCGGCCGCCTGATTCTTCAGGTCGGCACTGTCGAAGAAGTGCCGCTGGATTCGTTGTTCAAGCATGCCCATGATGATATGACACGCTTTCGCGGGCCCGGGTTCCGCGAGCCGCCACGTGCCGGTCGGTCGAGGGGGTCAGGACGCGTCGAAGGCCGCGCGCAGCCACGCGATGTGTTCCCCTTCGATCGCCACCACGTCGAAGCGACACGGCGGCGGCGTGGCAAAGCGCATCAGGTAGTGGCGCGCGGCGCGCACGATCCGCTGCTGCTTCACGCCCGATACGGTGGCTGCAGCGCCGCCGTGCGATCGGGTGGCCCGCGTACGCACCTCGACGAACACCAGCGTGCCATCGCGATCCCTCAGCACGAGGTCGATCTCGCCACCTCGCACGCGCGGGCCGCCGGCGACTCGATAATTGCGCTCCACGAGCTTCAGCCCGGCGCGCAGCAGGTAGGCCAGCGCCCGGTCCTCGCCCCCGTCTCCCACCGCCTTGGTCGTGACCATCGACGCCCCGTTGATCCAGCAAGCTGCCGCCAGCGCGGCCGGCGCGCAGCAGTATCCCAAAGCCACGCTCTACGTCGTGGCCACGCCCATCGGCAATCTGGCCGACCTGACGCTGCGCGCGATCCATGCGCTCGGACTGGTCGACGCCGTGGCCTGCGAGGACACGCGCGTCACCGCACCACTGCTGCGTCACCTGGGACTCGACAAGCCGCTGATCGCGCTGCACGAGCACAACGAGGCCCAGGCCGCCGGCGTGGTGATCGAGCGGCTGGCGCGCGGCGAGCGCGTCGCCTACGTCAGCGATGCCGGCACGCCGGCCGTCAGCGATCCCGGCGCGCGGCTGGTGGCCGCGGTGCG
>NZ_AZSN01000104.1:0-13478 GCF_000576225.1 Methylibium sp. T29-B
GGACGGCGGCCCGCTGCGCGAGGCGCTGGCGCACGCCCGCCGCGGCGAGGCCTTGCGGCTCAGCCTGTGCGGCGAACGGCATGCGCAGGACTTCGTGCTGCGGCCACGCGGCGTCCTGGCCGCGCTGCGCAGTCGCGTCCAAAGGCCCCAGGCGACCCGACTGATGGCTGCTCTCTGAACGGACCGCGACGCGCCCGCCCATGCAGATCGCCGTCCGCGACGTCCCGCCCCGCACCGCCTGGTCGCTTGAACAGGCCGGCGTGTCACCGCTGCTCGCTCGGCTGTTCGCAGCGCGCGGCATCACCGCGGCCGAGCAACTCGACGATTCGCTCGCCCTGCTGCTGCCGCCCACCGCGCTGCTGGGAGCGGCCGATGCGGCCCGCCTGCTGGCCGATGCGACGCAGCAGCGCCGGCGCATCGTCGTGGTGGCCGACTACGACTGCGACGGCGCGACCGCCTGTGCGGTGGCACTGCGCGGGCTGCGCCTGCTCGGCGCCACGCCGGAGACGCTGGGCTACGTGGTGCCCGACCGCCAGGTACATGGCTACGGGCTCACGCCGGCGATCGTCGACCTGGCCTTCGGCGTGTTCGGAGGCCAGGCGCCCGACGTGCTGGTGACGGTGGACAACGGCATCGCCAGCCTCGACGGCGTGGCGCACGCCAAGGCCCGCGGCCTGCAGGTGCTGGTGACCGACCACCACCTGCCGGCGCTCCAGGACGACCGCGTCGTGCTGCCGGCGGCCAACGTGATCGTCAACCCCAACCAGCCCGGCTGCCCGTTCGCGAGCAAGGCGCTGGCCGGCGTCGGCGTGATGTTCTACGTGCTGCTGGCGCTGCGCAGCGAACTTCGCTCCCGCGGCGTGTTCGACGCCGCCGCGCAGCCCCGGCTCGACGCGCTGCTGGACCTGGTGGCGCTGGGCACCGTGGCCGACGTGGTGAAGCTCGATGAGAACAACCGCCGCCTGGTGGCGCAGGGGCTGCGGCGCATCCGCAGCGGGCGCATGCAGCCGGGCGTGCGCGCACTGTTCGATGCAGCGGCCCGCGACCCGGCGCGCGCCAGCGGCTTCGACTTCGGCTTCGCGCTCGGGCCGCGTCTCAACGCGGCCGGGCGCATGGAGAACATGACGCTGGGCATCGAATGCCTGCTGACCGACGACGCCGGCCGCGCGGCGGAACTCGCGCGGCAGCTCGACGCGATCAACCGCGAGCGCCGCGAGGTCGAGAGCGGCATGCGCGAGCAGGCCGAAGCGATGCTCGAAGCGCTGGTCGCACGCGACGACCACGGCGCCGGGGCCGGCGACCCACCGCCCGCGCTGGCGATCTACGACCCCGGCTTCCACGAGGCGTGGTCGGCATCGTCGCCTCGCGTCTGAAAGACCGCAGCCATCGCCCGACTTTCGTGTTCGCGCGCGGCCAGGACGGCCTGCTGAAGGGCTCCGGCCGTTCGATCCCTGGCTTCCACCTGCGCGATGCGCTCGACCTCGTCAGCAAGCGCCACCCCGGACTGCTGCGCCGCTTCGGCGGCCACGCCATGGCGGCCGGCGCCACGCTGGCCGAGGCCGACTTCGCCCGCTTCGAGCGCGCACTGGTCCAGGTGGCCGGCGAATGGCTGGACGCCGCGGCGCTGCAGCGCACGCTGCGCACCGACGGTCCGCTGGGCGCCGAGTACTTCAATGCCGACACCGTGCGGGCGCTCGAAGCCCAAGTGTGGGGCCAGGCCTTCGAGCCGCCGGTGTTCAGCGACCGCGTCGAGGTGGTCTCGCAGCGGCTGGTCGGCGAGAAACACCTGAAACTCTCGGTGCGTCACGGCGGCCTGCTGCGCGACGCCATCTGGTTCGGCCACGCCGAGCCGCTGGCCGACCGGGTGACGCTGGCCTACCAGCTGCGGCTGGACGAATTCAACGGGCGGCAGCGCGTGCAGATGGTGGTCGAGGCGGCGCTTTGAGGCCGGGGACGGATCGCGCCGCAAGCGCAATCCCGATCTGAAAGCACGATGTCAGCTGGCGCTTGTCCGACACGGTGTCGCGGCAACATCCTGCAATACATCGCCCACGTGAAGTGTCATCATCAATTCCGACTTCGATGCCGTCCCGGGCGTTCCGCCCGCGAGGAGACCGCTATGAACACCCGTCACCACAACGACGCGACCTCTCCCGCCCCAGCGTGTCCACCCACCCTGTGAGCCGGTCACCGGCTCCGCTGCACATGCTTTGGGCCGCAGCGGCCCTGAGTCTCGTCTCCGCCTGCGGTGGCGGCGGCGGCGGGGACGACGCACCAGCGCCGCCGACCACGACACCCGCGCCCCCCGCGGGATCCCCCCCCGCCGCCACCGTCGACGCCGCCGCGCGCCACCACGATCAACAACAGCCTGTCGTCGCCCTGGGGCCTGGCCTTTCTGCCAGACGGCCGCATGCTGATCACCCAGAAAAGCGGCGGCATGGTGATCGTCAGCGCTGGCGGCGGCAGCAAGGTCTCAGTGACCGGCGTGCCGTCGGTCGCCACAGGCGGTCAGGGCGGGCTGCTGGACGTCGTGCTCGATCCCGACTTCGCCACCACGCCCTGGATCTACTTCAGCTACTCGGAAGCCGGCGCCGGAAGCGGCTCGAACCCCGCGGGCACCGCCGTGGCACGGGCACAGCTGGTGGGCAACGCCTTGCAGAACCTGACCGTCATCTTCCGTCAGAGCCCGAAGGTCACCGCCAACAACCACTTCGGCGCGCGACTCGCCTTCCGTGTCGACAAGACACTGTTCATCACGCTCGGCGAGCGCCAGACCTATGACTCGGCCAACCTGACCGCCACGCGCGGGGCCCTGTTCGCGCAGGATCTCAGCACGACCCGCGGCAAGGTGGTGCGCATCCAGCGCGACGGATCGCCAGCCACCGGCAACCCCGGCATCGGCAGCGGCGCCGCGGCCGGCCTGCTCTGGAGCTACGGCCACCGCAACCCCCAGGGCGCAGCCATTCACCCGACCACCGGCGATCTGTGGGTCACAGAGCACGGACCGCAAGGCGGCGACGAATTGAACCGCGTCACGTCCGGCGGCAACTACGGTTGGCCGCTGGTCAGCTACGGCTGCGTGTACGGCGCGTCGTATTCCGGCAGCAACAACGGCGCCTGCCGCATCGGCGGCGGCACGCACGCACCGGGCTACAGCGAACCCGCCACCTACTGGGGACCCACGTCGATCGCACCGTCGAGCCTGATGTTCTACACGGGCAGCGGTTTTCCGGAATGGCAAGGCAACGCGCTGCTCGGTGCTCTGGGAACGGACCAAGGGGTGTGGCGCGTGGTCTTGAACGGCAACGCGGTAGCGTCACGCGAACTGCTGTCGATCAGCGGCCTGGCGGGCGAGCGGGTGCGCCTGGTGCGACAAGGCCCTGACGGCTGGCTCTACCTGCTGACCGACAGCGGCAAGCTGATCCGCGTCGACCGGCCTTGACCCGCGGGCGGCAGTGCATCGCGCAACAGCCCCGTGCGGCGGTCGGTGGCCGGGCTGGGGTAGGGTGGCGGATCCGGCCCCGCCGCCCGCTGACCGACCCGCCGCCATGCCCAAGCTGCTCCTCGCGCTCGTCCTCGTCCTCCTCGGTTCGACCGTCTCGGCGCAGGCCCTGCGCCTGACGCCGCTGGCCGGCGGTCTGCAGAACCCCTGGTCCATCGCCTTCCTGCCCGGCTTCGCGGCGCAGGGACGCCTGCTCGTCACCGAGCGCCCCGGCCGGCTGCGCGTGGTCGAGCGCGACGGCAGGCTGTCGGCGCCGATCCAGGGCCTGCCGCCGGTGGTGGCGCGTGGCCAGGGCGGCCTGCTCGACGTGGCGCTGCACCCCGGTTTCGAAAGCAACCAATGGGTCTACTGGAGCTATGCCGAGCCCGCGCCGGCGGGCCGCAGCGGCAACAGCACGGCGGTAGCGCGCGGTCGGCTCGATCTCGCGGCGCTGGCGGTGAAGGATGTGCAGGTGGTGTTCCGGCAGGCGCCGAAGGTCGATTCGAACGCGCATTTCGGTTCCCGGCTGGTGTTCGCGCCCGACGGCACGCTGTTCATCACGCTGGGCGACCGCTACAGCCGGCGCGACGACGCCCAGACCCTCGACACCCACCACGGCAAGGTGGTGCGCATCACCGACGATGGCGGTGTTCCGCCCGACAACCCCTTCGCGAAGCGGCCCGGCGCCCTGCCCGAGATCTGGAGCTACGGCCACCGCAACCTGCAGGGCGCCACGTTGCACCCGACGAGCGGCGCGCTGTGGGTGCACGAGCACGGTCCGCAGGGCGGCGACGAACTCAACATCGCCACGCGCGGCGCCAATCATGGCTGGCCTGTCATCACGCAAGGACGCGAGTACGGCACCGGCTGGAAGATCGGCGACGGCGTCGCGCGCCCCGATGTGGTGCCGGCGCTGACCACCTGGGTGCCGTCGATCGCGCCCAGCGGCATGACCTTCGTCGCCGGTGACCGCTATCCGGCCTGGCGCGGGCAGCTGATGGTCGGCGCACTGAAGGCGCGCGGGCTGGCGCGGCTCGAGCTCGACGGCACGCGGGTCGTGCGCGAGCACCGCCACGAACTCGACCTGCGCGTGCGCGACGTGCGCCAGGGCCCCGACGGCCTGCTGTACGTGCTGAGCGACGACGGCAGCGACGGCCGGATCTGGCGCATCGAGCCCTGAGGTCGCGCGGCCGCCGCCGTGGTATGAACGCGGCATGCGCATCCTGATTGTCGAAGACGACCGCCTGCTCGGCGATGGCCTGGCCGCCGGCCTGCGCTCCCTGGGCTTCGCCGTCGACTGGTTCACCGACGGCGCCCAGGCCGATGCCGCGCTGTCCCACACCCCCTACGACGCCATCGTGCTCGATCTCGGCCTGCCGGGCCGCGACGGCCTCGCCTGGCTGGCGCGCTGGCGCGGCCCGGGTCCCCTGCAGTCGACGCCGGTGCTGGTGCTAACCGCCCGCGACGGCATCGACCACCGCATCGCCGGGCTCGACACCGGCGCCGACGACTACCTCATCAAGCCGATCGAGACCACCGAACTGGCCGCGCGGCTGCGGGCGGTGCTGCGGCGCAGCCAGGGCCGACCACAGCCCCTGTGGCAGCACGGCGCGCTGAGCTACCAGCCGGCGGCCAAGGCTGTGCTCTGGCGCGGCAAGCCGGTCGTGCTGACGGCGCGCGAATGCGCGCTGCTCGAACTGCTGCTGGCGAACCCGCAGCGCGTACTGCCCAAGTCGCTGATCACCGAGAAGCTGTATTCCTTCGAACAGGAGATCGAGAGCAACGCGCTCGAAGTCCACATCCACCACCTGCGCCGCAAGATCGATCCGAAGCTGGTGCGCACGGTACGGGGCATGGGCTACGCCCTCGGCCCGGCAGAGGACCTGGCATGACGCTGCAGCGCCGCATGATGCTGCTGCTGTTGCTCAGCGCACCGCTGGTGTGGACCGGCGGGCTGTTGTTCAGCCTCGACCGCGCCCGCCATGAGATCAACGAGCTGTTCGACACGCAGCTGATCCGCCTGGCGCGCCAGATGCAGTCGACGCTGCCACTGGCGGACATCGACGTGATCGACCTGCCGCCCGCCGGAACGGCCGCACAGGCCGCACTGGGCGATGCCGAACTCGAGGACATGGCCACCGCGGTCTGGAACCGCGACGGGCGGCTGTTGCTGGTGGACCGCGAAGGCGTTCTGCTGCCGCGCCAGCCGGATGCGTCGGGCTTCCACGACATGACGCTGGGCGGGGAGCTGTGGCGCGTCTACTACCTGCAGGCGTCGACGGGTGCGTGGCTGGTCGCCGTCGGCCAGATCATGAGCGAGCGCGATGAGCTCGTCTGGGACCTGATCGCGGGTCAGCTGCTGCCCTGGGCGCTCACCCTGCCCGTCCTGCTGCTGGTGATGGCTGCGGCGGTGCGGCAGGCCCTGAAGCCGGTGCGCACGCTCACCAGCGAGATCGACCGGCGCGCCGCAGACGACCTGCAGCCGCTGCCGGTGAACGACATGCCGAGCGATCTGCAGCCGCTGGTGCGGGCGATGAACACCATGCTGGAGCGCATCGCCGACATGCTCGACCGCGAACGCCGCTTCACCGCCGATGCCGCCCACGAGCTGCGCACCCCGCTGGCCGCGCTGCAGGCGCAATGGGACGCGGCCCGGCTGTCGGTCGGCGCGCCGGCCGAGGCCGACGCCAGCCAGGACAAGATCGGCCGCGGCCTGGCGCGCTTGAGCCGGCTCGTGACCCAGATGCTCGCGATGGCGCGGCTCGATCACGTCCAGAGTCACGCCGCCGGCACGCCGATCGTCTGGTCCGATGTCGTGGAGCAGGTCATCAACGAGGTGCTTCCGCTCGCCGATCGGGAGCGGGTCGAACTGGCCTGCGAGTGGCCCGCGGGCGCAGCCGCTCCCCTGCCTTTGAACGGCGACGCGAGCCTGCTCGCGTCGATGCTCCGCAACCTGATCGAGAACGCGCTGCGCCACACCCCGCCGAACGGCCACGTGACGCTGCGGCTGTCTGCCGATGGCATCGAGGTGCTCGACGAGGGACCTGGCGTGCCGCCAGAACACCTTTCGAGACTGGGCGACCGGTTCTTCCGGCCCCCGGGCGAGGAGACTCCGGGCAGCGGACTGGGCCTGTCGATCGTGCGGCGGATCGCCGAACTGCACGGACTGGCGGTCGACTGGGGGCCGCGCGACGACGCCCCGGGCTTTCGCGTGCGGGTGCGCTGCAAGCCCGCCTCGCTGCGGCCCGCCTGAGCCCGGCGCGCGCCCGCCGCGAGTAGCCCGCCGCCCCTGTCGCCGGGACCGGCTTCCTACAATCACCGTGTGAGCCTCGCCCTCCTCAACGCCGATCTGCACTGCCACTCGAACGTGTCGGACGGCACGCTCGAGCCGGAAGCACTGGCCGCGCGCGCGCAGACGAACGGCGTCGAACTGTGGGCCCTGACCGATCACGACGAGGTGGGCGGCCAGCGGCGCGCCCGCGACGCCGCCCTCGCGCTGGGGCTGCCCTACCTGACCGGCACCGAGATCTCGGTCAGCTTCGCCGGTGTGACGGTGCACATCGTCGGGCTCGGCTTCGAGGCCGACGATGCCGCGCTGGCCGCCGGGCTGGCGGCCACCCGCGGCGGCCGCGAGGCACGTGCGCGCGAGATGGCGGCATCGCTCGCGCAGGCCGGCATCACCGGCGCTACGAAGGCGCGCTGCAGTACGTGGGAAACCCCGAACTGATCTCGCGCACGCACTTCGCTCGCCACCTGGTCGATGCCGGTGTGTGCCCCGACACCAACAGCGTGTTCCGCAAGTACCTCACCGAGGGCAAGCCGGGCTATGTGCCGCACCGCTGGGCGGCGCTGGGCGACGCGGTGCGCTGGATCACGCAGGCCGGCGGCGCCGCGGTCATCGCCCACCCGGGCCGCTACAAGTTCACCCCCACGGAGGAGTACGCGCTGTTCAGCGAGTTCGTGGCCCACGGCGGGCGCGGCGTGGAGGTGGTGACGGGCAGCCACACCACCGCGGAGTACGAGAAGTACGCCGACATGGCAGTGGAGTTCGACCTGCTGGCCTCGCGTGGCAGCGATTTCCATGCCCCGGAGGAAAGCCGCACCGACCTCGGCGCACTGCCGTGGCTGCCGGGTCGACTGACGCCCGTGTGGGAAGCGATCGCCGATCGGGTGCAGCGGCCGTGAGCACCGACCGCGCGGCAGCCGGACACGCCGGCTGAGCCCACCATGTCGCAGTACTTCGAGGTCCATCCCGACAACCCGCAGCCGCGCCTGCTGAAGCAGGCGGTGCAGATCCTGCACGGCGGCGGCATCGCGGCGATCCCCACCGACTCCAGCTACGCGCTGGTGTGCCACCTGGACGACAAGGCCGCCGCCGAGTCGCTGCGCCGCATCCGCGGCGTCGACGACAAGCACCACCTGACGCTGCTGTGCCGCGACCTCAGCGAACTGGCGAACTACGCACGCGTCGACAACCGCCAGTACCGGCTGCTCAAGCTCGGCACCCCCGGGCCCTACACCTTCATCCTCGAGGCGACGAAGGAGGTGCCGCGGCGCGTCTCGCATCCTTCGCGCCGCACGATCGGGCTGCGCGTACCGGCACACGCGGTCACGCAGGCCCTGCTGGAACTGCTGGGTCAGCCGCTGCTCGCCACCACGCTGATCGCGCCGAACGAGACCGAGCCGCTCAACGACCCGCACGAGATCCGTCAACGCTTCGAGAAGCAGTTGCAGGTGGTCGTCGATGCCGGCGCCTGCCCGATGCAGCCGACCACGGTCATCGACCTGAGTGGTGACGAGACCGTGCTGGTTCGAGCGGGGCGCGGCGACCCGGCGGCCCTCGGCCTCTGACCCGGGGGCGTCGCGAACGGCTCAGCGCAAGGCCTGGGCCAGGAGTGCAGGCCGAAAGCCCGTCTGGACCTGACCGCGCACCACCATCGTTGGTGTCGCGTGCGCCGGCAACGCCCGGAACCGTTGCTCACACACCGGATCGCGGTCGATCTCGCACGATTCATAAGGCACCTTCTGCTGCGCCAACCACCGCTTGGCGACATCGCAGTAGCCGCAATACGTGGCGGAGTACATGAAGATGTCTCCGGCCTTCGCCTTCGCCACCACCTCGGCCGTGGCGGCCACATCTTGGTAGTCCTTCCAGGCCCGCCAGGCCGGCCGCGCCATCATGCCGGCAACCAGGGCCAGCACGGCCAGGGTCAGCCAGGTGATGCCCTTGAGACGCTCGCGCTTCACAGCGCCGCCGTGACCACCATCTCGACCTTCCACGCCGGCTTGGCCAGCGTGGCCTGGACGGTGGCACGCGGAGGCGCTTCACCCGCCGGCAACCAAGCCTCCCAGACTTCGTTCAAAGCGGGGAAATCGGCCAGATCGGGGAGGAAGATCTCCACGCGCAGCAGCCGCCGCTTGTCGGTGCCGGCACGGGCCAGCAAGGCGTCGATGGCCGCCAGCACCTGGGCGGTCTGGCCACGGATGTCCTGGCTGGCGTCGGCGGCCACCTGGCCGGCGAGGTAGACGGTGCCGCCCTCGCCGGTGCGGTGAACGGCCATCTCCGACAGGCGGGTGCCGACATCGAAACGTTGAATGCTCATGAGTGTCCTCTGGAAGGTGAAGTCTTCTGTCCCAGCCGGCTCTCGGTGCCGGCGAGCAATTTCCTGATGTTCGCGCCGTGGCGCCAGACGAGCAGCAGCTCATCACCGCAATCGCCAGGGCTGCGGGCCCGGCGCCCCAGATCAGCAGCTGGTAGAAGGGCGCGAAGGCCGCCGCGACGATGGACGCCAGCGACACGTAGCGGAAGAAGGCGACGATGATCACGAAGGTGAGCAGCGTCGCCAGGCCGAGCCAGAGGTTGAGCGCCAGCAGCGCGCCCGCCGCGGTCGCGACGCCCTTGCCGCCCTTGAAGCCGAAGAACACCGGCCACAGGTGGCCGACGAACGCGGACAGGCCGACGAGAGCCGCGCTGCCCTCCTCCAGGCCGTAGGGCGCACCGTAGTGCTCGACCAGCAGCACCGGCAACGCACCCTTCAGCGCATCGAGCAGCAGCGTGGCGATCGCGGCGCCCTTGTGGCCCGAGCGCAGCACGTTGGTCGCGCCGGGGTTGCCGGAACCGTAGCTGCGCGGATCGGACAGACCGGCGGCGCGGCTCACGATGACTGCGAACGACAGCGAGCCCAGCAGGTAGGCCGCGAGCGCGGCAAGCACGGGGAGGAAGGACGCCATGGCGCGTATTCTGCCGCCGCCGGCAACGGCGTCAGCCCGCGCAACGCACGGGCACGGCCCCCAGAAGTTCAGCCGCGCGCCGCGGCTCCAGCCCGACCAGGTAGCCGCGCCGGCCCCCGTTGAGGTAGATCTTCGGCAGCTCCAGCACGCCGGCCTCCACGTAGACCGGCATGGGCTTGCGCGTGCCGAAGGGCGAGGTGCCGCCCACCAGGTAGCCGCTGTGGCGCTGCGCGACCTCTGGCGCACACGGCTCGACCCGCTTGCAGCCGATCTCGCGCGCCAGCGCCTTCAGGCTGACCTGGCGATCGCCGTGCATCAGCACGATCAGCGGCCGGGCCTGCTCGTCCTGCATCACCAGCGTCTTGACGACGTGGTGCTCCTCGACGCCGAGCTGGCGCGCCGACTCGGCCGTGCCGCCACGCTCCACGTAGTCGTACAGGTGCTCGGTGTAGGCCAGCTTCGCGCGCTTCAGCAGCGCGGTGGCCGGCGTCTCGCTGGCGTGGTCTCTGCGGCTCATGCCCGGGAGTCTGCCTGACGCGCGCCGGCACCGCGCCGCGCGACACGATCCTGGGGAAGGAAGGCGTGCGCACCGCATGCTAGATTGCGGCGCCAGCCTGCCGGACCCACGTCTCTACGCCGCCCTCCTGCCATGCACGTCGACATCGAACTGCCCCTCGGCCGCGCCACCGCGCTGCAGCGTCTGCGTGCCCAAGGCTTCTGCGTGCTGACGCCGACCGCGCTGGAGACCCTGACCGGCATGCCGCTCGACGCCTTCGACGCGATGCTGCCGTACTGGGACGAACTGGCTCCGGACCTGCACCTGAAGGACGGCGGCCACTACCGGCACCGCCGCCACGGCTGCTTCATCCAGACCCTGCAGCCCGGCCAGCTTGAGACCGTGCCGCACCGCGCCCACTGGCAACCGACCACCTACAACGCGCTGCACGGCGGCATGGAGCGCTGGTTCGAGCCGCTGTCGAACGAAATGATCCACCTGCCTCGTGGAGCGCCCTGCTCGTCGCGCTCGGCGAGCTGTTCGCCAAGCTGCGCGCGCCGCAGGGAGGCCGCTGGTACATCGAGGCCCATCCTTTCCGCATCGACACCGAAGGGGGCGTCGGCCGCCCGACGCCGGAAGGCGCCCACCGCGATGGCGTCGACTTCGTCGCGGTGGTGTTCATCGGCCGGCAGGGCGTGCGCGGCGGCGAGACCCGGGTGTTCGACGCGGCGGGCCCGCAGGGCGTGCGCTTCACGCTCGAGCAGCCCTGGACCGTGTTGCTGCTCGACGACCAGCAGGTGATCCACGAAAGCACGCCGCTGCTGCCGCTGGACCCCGCCGACCCGGCGGTGCCGGCCCATCGCGACACGCTGGTCCTGACCTACCGCAGCGGCGGCTTCCAGGCGCCGGCCTGAGCGGACACCGGCAGCGCGCCGGGCTGCATCGCCGGGCCGGGCACGGGCGGGGGACCGGCTCGAAACGTGGACAATCGGTCCGCCCTCGACCTTGCGCCGTGACTCCTTCCGATTCCAACATCTACCGTCGCCTGTTCGGCTTCGTCCGCCCGTACTGGCGGATCTTCGCGCTCGGTGTCCTGGCCATGGTCGCCTACGCGGCCACCGAGACGGCGCTGCCCGCGCTGCTGAAGGAACTGCTCGACGGCAGCTTCGTGAACAAGGACCCCTGGGCCATCCACGCGATGCCCTTCCTGATCGTGCTGCTGTTCCTGGTGCGGGGCCTGGCCGACTTCAGCCAGACGGTGGCCCTCCACAGCGTGGCCAACAAGATGCTGGTCGACCTGCGCACCCGCGCCTTCGACAAGCTGCTCAGCCTGCCCACCAGCTATTTCGATGCCCACGCCGGAGCCGCCACCCTCTCGAAGCTGGCCTACGACGCGGCCCAGGTCACGCCGCTGATCACCACCGCACTGATCACCATCGTGCGCGACAGCCTCACGGTGCTCGGGCTGCTGGGCTACATGCTCTACCTGAACTGGCGTCTGTCGCTGGTGTTCTTCACGGTGCTGCCGCTGATCGCCTGGGTGATCCGCGCCGTCAGCCGGCGCCTGCGCGGCCT
The DNA here is from genome assembly GCF_000576225.1 of Methylibium sp. T29-B. NCBI lineage: Bacteria > Pseudomonadati > Pseudomonadota > Betaproteobacteria > Burkholderiales > Sphaerotilaceae > Methylibium > Methylibium sp. T29-B. Next base: position 11,784 of record NZ_AZSN01000104.1, read on the forward strand.
GAGCCGCGGACAGCAGCGCACCCAGGGCGAGATGACGCGCGTGATGGACGAGGCGATCGGCGCGCACCGCGAGATCAAGGTGTTCGGCGGCGCCGCCTACGAGTCCGAACGCTACGCCCGCGTGGCCCACGAGCTGCGCCACTACACGATGAAGGTGGTCAGCACGGCGGCCGCCAACGGCCCGATCGTGCAGGGCATCGCCGTGCTCGCGCTGGCCGCGATCATCTACTACGCGGCGCTGCAGTCGCAGAACAACCAGATCACGGTCGGCGGCTTCGTCTCCTTCTTCGGCGCGATGGCGCTGCTGCTGGCGCCGCTCAAGCGCCTGTCCAATGTCAACGAGGTGTTGCAGCGCGGCCTGGCCGGCGCCGCGAGCATCTTCGAGATCCTTGACACGCCAGGTGAACCCGATGCCGGCACGCGCACGCTGGCGCGCGCGCAGGGCCGCCTGCAGTTCGAGGGCGTGCGCCTGCGCTACCCGCAGGCCGAGCGCGAGCCCTCGCCGGCATCGACCTCGAGATCCGCCCGGGCGAGACGGTGGCGCTGGTCGGCGCCTCCGGCAGCGGCAAGACCACGCTGATGGCGCTGATCCCGCGCTTCTATGTGCCGGACGCCGGCAGCATCCGCCTCGACGGCATCGACCTGCGCGAGCTCCGGCTGGCCGACCTGCGCGCCAACCTCGCGCTGGTGACGCAGCACACGGTGCTGTTCGACGACACCGTGGCGGCGAACATCGCCTACGGCGCGCAGCGCCACCTGAGCGAGGACGAGATCGTGGCGGCGGCCGAGGCCGCCCACGCGATGGAATTCATCCGCGCGCTGCCGCAGGGCCTGCAGACGCCGGTGGGCGAGAACGGTGCGCGCCTCTCCGGCGGCCAGCGCCAGCGCCTCGCGATCGCGCGCGCCCTGCTGAAGGACGCCCCGGTGCTGCTGCTCGACGAGGCCACCTCGGCGCTCGACACCGAGAGCGAGCGCGCGGTCCAGGCCGCGATCGAGAACCTCAAACGCGGCCGCACCACGGTGATCATCGCGCACCGGCTGTCGACCATCGTCAACGCCGACCGCATCGTGGTGCTGGACCAGGGCCGCATCCACGAGGTCGGAAGCCACGCGGAGCTGCTGGCGCGCGGCGGCATCTACAGTCGCCTGCACCGCCTGCAATTCGCCGACGACGGACTGCCGGCGGCAGGAGAGGCCGCCGGCTCATGAAGCGCATCCTGATCGTGCGGCTGTCGGCGATCGGTGATGTGGTGATGGCCTCGGGGCTGATCCCGGCACTGCGCGCGCTGCACCCCGAGGCCCGCATCGCCTGGCTGGTCGAGCCGGCGGCGGCCCCGCTGCTGGCGCACAACCCGCGCCTCGACGAAGTGATCGTATGGCCGCGCGCCGAGTGGCAGCAGCTGTGGCGCGCGCGCCGCTACGCCGAGCTGTGGCGCCGCTTTTGCGCGTTTCGCCGCGCGCTGCGGGCGCAGCGCTTCGACCTCGCGCTCGACACCCAGGGGCTGCTGAAGAGCGCCCTCTGGTCCTGGCTCAGCGGCGCGCCGCGGCGCCTCAGCCTCATCGGTCGTGAACAGAGCCACCACCTCGCCACCGAGCGCGTCGTCCCGCCGCCCGATACCGGTCCACGCCCCATCGGGGCCGAGTACCGCCACCTCGCCCGGCACCTCGGCGCCGCGGACGGCAGCTTCCGGCTCG
>NZ_AZSN01000105.1:0-13468 GCF_000576225.1 Methylibium sp. T29-B
CCGGCGCCCAGCCCGGAAGTGCCTCCGGTGGTGGCTTCGGCACCCGCGGAGGCGCCGCCGGTCGCTGCTGCGCCAGCGTCGACGGCAGCCAGCGAGCCGGCAACTGCCCCGGCACCGGCACCCAGCGCGGGCCCGAGCTTCCTCGACGGCTTGCTCGAGAACCCGTTGCTGCTGCCGGGTGTCGGCGTGCTGGTCGCGCTCCTCGCCGGCTTCGGCTTCTACCGCATGCGCCAGGGCAAGCGCGACAGCGGCGAGACCTCGTTCCTCGAAAGTCGCCTGCAGCCGGATTCGTTCTTCGGTGCGAGTGGTGGGCAGCGCGTCGACACCCGCGACGCGACCGGCGTGCCGTCATCGATGAGCTACTCTCTGAGCCAGCTCGATGCGATCGGCGACGTGGACCCTGTGGCCGAGGCCGATGTCTACCTGGCCTACGGCCGCGATCTGCAGGCCGAAGAGATCCTCAAGGAAGCGATGCGCTCGAGTCCGGAGCGCATGGCGATCCGGCTGAAGCTGCTCGAGGTCTATGCGAAGCGCCGCGACACCAAGGGCTTCGAACTGCTCGCCACGCAGCTCTATGCGCTGACCGGTGGCGAAGGCGAGGACTGGCTGCGCGCGCAGCAGCTCGGCGCCGGCATCGACCCCGAAAACCCGCTGTTCCAGCCGGGCGGCCGCCCGCCCGGTGCACCGGTCGACGGCGGCGCCGTGGTGGAGGCGCTCGGCGCCAGCACCATGCCGCAATCGGTGTTGCCGTCTCCGTCGCGCTTCGATGCGCAGCGTTCGGAAATCCTCGAGGACCCAGGCGTCGACCTGGACCTGGACGTGTCGGTGCCTGGCGCGCTCGATGAGACCCCACGGCCTTCGGCACCGGAGCGCACCCAGCCGCTGCCGGCCGCGGCGGCCCCGACCGCCTCGCCGGACCTCGGGTTCGACTTCGACCTGCCGTCCCTCTCGCTTGACGATCCCAGCCAATCGGCTGTCTCCACCACCGTGGCCGATGAGTCGCTGCCCGACCTCGGCAACTTCGATCTGCCGGGCGACGAAGCGACCGATGAGGCGCTGTCCCGCAAGCTCGAACTGGCGGAGGAGTTCCGCCAGATCGGTGATCTCGAAGGCGCCCGCGACCTGTTGCAGGAAGTCGTGGCGCAGTCCGGCGGCACGCTCAAAGCCAAGGCCCAGAGCATGCTGAAGGACATCGGCTGAACCGGGTCGGTTCGGTCGCTGATCGTCTCCAGCCGGGCTCCGGGCCATGCGATTGGCCCTGGGCCTGAGCTATCGCGGCGGCGCCTACCGGGGCTGGCAGAGCCAACCCGACGGGCTCACGGTGCAGGACCGGGTCGAGGAGGCCCTGGCTCGCTTCGCCGATCGGCCGGTGCGCACCGTGTGCGCCGGGCGCACCGACGCTGGCGTGCATGCGCTCAACCAGGTGGTCCATCTCGACACCGAGATCGAGCGTGAGCCGTTCTCCTGGGTGCGCGGCACCAACCGCTACCTGCCTCCTGATATCGCCGTGCAATGGTGCCGGCCGGTCGATGCCGCCTTCCACGCGCGCAACAGCGCGCGTGGAAGGCGCTATGCCTACCTGCTGCTGGAGTCCCCCGTGCGGCCGGCCATCGAGGCCGGTGCCGTCGGCTGGGTGTTCCGGCCACTCGATGCGACGCCCATGCGCGAGGCGGCGGCCCACCTGATCGGCGAGCATGATTTCAGCGCCTTCCGCTCAGCCGAGTGCCAGGCGGCCAGCCCGGTGAAGAACCTGAGGCGTATCGAGATCGTTCGCTGCGGCGCCTACTGGCGTTTTGAGTTCGAGGCCAGCGCCTTTCTCCACCACATGGTCCGGAACTTGATGGGCTGCCTGCTGGCCGTAGGGCAGGGTGTGCGAGCGCCGCAGTGGCTGGCCGAGGTGCTGGCCGCGGGCGATCGCCGCCGGGCTGCGCCCACCTTTGCCCCGGATGGCCTGTATTTCCTCGGTCCGCAATACGATGCGAACCTTGACCTGCCCGAACGCACGCCCGCGTTCGACTGGCTGCCCTGAAAGCCCATGCGCACCCGCATCAAGATCTGTGGTCTGACCCGCGAGGCCGATGTCGACGCGGCGGTCGAGGCCGGAGCTGACGCCGTCGGCTTCGTTTTCTATGCGAAGAGCCCGCGTGCGGTGTCCGTGGCGCACGCTGCGGCGTTGGCGCGTCGCCTGCCGCCGTTCGTGACGCCGGTCGGCCTGTTCGTCAACGCTGCGCCGCACGAACTGGCCGCTGCCTGTGCCGCCATTCCGACGCTGATGCTGCAGTTCCACGGCGACGAGACGCCGGCGCAGTGCGATGCGGTGGGGCGGCCCTACCTGCGCGCTGCCCGCATGACACCGGGTTTCGATTTGTTAAACTTTGCGCAGCAGTTCTCGAGCGCCCAGGCCCTGCTTCTCGATGCATATGTCGAGGGCTACGGCGGCGGCGGAAAGGTCTTCGATTGGTCACTCGTTCCATCCGGCGTCACCCCTCCGCTCGTTTTGTCTGGTGGGTTGAGTGCTGCCAACGTGACCGATGGGGTGCTGAAGGTGCGGCCTTGGGCCGTTGACGTGAGTTCCGGCGTGGAGAGTGCGAAGGGCATCAAGGATGCCGACGCCGTCCGCCGGTTTTGCGAGGCAGTGCGCGAGGCCGATGCCCGTGTCGCCGCCAGCGAGATCTGACACCTTCCCTGCACCCACCATGTTGAATTACCAGCAACCCGATGCGAGCGGCCATTTCGGCCGCTATGGCGGCAGCTTCGTCGCCGAGACGCTGATCCACGCGCTCGACGAACTGAAGGCCGCCTACGCGCGCTATCGCGACGATCCCGAGTTCGTGGCCGAGTTCAAGAGCGAGCTCGCGCATTTCGTCGGCCGACCCAGTCCGATCTACCACGCCGCGCGCATGAGCCGCGAGCTCGGTGGCGCCCAGATCTACCTGAAGCGCGAGGACCTCAACCACACCGGCGCCCACAAGATCAACAACACCATCGGCCAGGCGCTGCTGGCCCGGCGCATGGGCAAGCCGCGCGTGATCGCCGAAACCGGTGCCGGCCAGCACGGCGTGGCCACCGCCACCATCTGTGCCCGCTACGGCATGGAATGCGTGGTCTACATGGGCAGCGAGGACGTGAAGCGCCAGTCGCCCAACGTCTACCGCATGCACCTGCTGGGCGCCAGGGTGGTGCCGGTGGACAGCGGCAGCAAGACGCTGAAGGACGCGCTGAACGAGGCGCTGCGCGACTGGGTCACCAACGTCGAGAACACCTTCTACATCATCGGCACCGTGGCCGGCCCGGCGCCGTACCCGGAGATGGTGCGTGACTTCCAGAGCGTCATCGGCGAGGAATGCCTGCGGCAGATGCCGGAGATGGCGGGTCGCCAGCCCGACGCGGTGATCGCCTGCGTCGGCGGCGGCAGCAATGCGATGGGCATCTTCTACCCGTATATCCGACACGAGGGCGTGCGCCTGATCGGCGTGGAGGCGGCCGGACACGGGCTCGACTCCGGCAAGCATGCGGCCAGCCTCAGCGCCGGCTCGCCGGGCGTGCTGCACGGCAACCGCACCTACCTGTTGCAGGACGCGAACGGCCAGATCATCGAGACGCACTCGATCTCCGCCGGACTCGATTACCCCGGCGTCGGCCCTGAGCACGCCTACCTGAAGGACATCGGGCGGGCCGAGTACGTCGGCATCACCGACGACGAGGCGCTGCAGGCCTTTCACCGGCTGTGCCGCACCGAAGGCATCATCGGCGCTTGAATCCAGCCATGCGGTGGCCTACGCGATGAAACTGGCGCCGACGATGCGCAGCGACCAGAGTCTGCTGGTCAATCTGTCCGGCCGGGGCGACAAGGACATCGGCACCGTTGCCGACCTGTCCGGCGCCGAGTTCTACGACCGGCCGTCGTCGCGCGGCGAGAAGGTGAAGCAATGAGTCGCATCGCTGCCACCTTCGAGCGGCTGCGCGGGCAGCGGCGCACCGCGCTGATTCCCTACATCACCGCCGGCGATCCCTACGCCGACGCCACCGTCGACATCATGCTGGCGATGGCCGGAGCCGGGGCCGACGTCATCGAACTCGGCGTGCCGTTCTCCGACCCGATGGCCGACGGCCCTGTGATCCAGAAGGCCTCGGAGCGGGCGTTGGCCAAGGGCATCGGCATGGGTCAGGTGCTGGCGATGGTGCGGAGCTTCCGAGAGCACAACGACACCACGCCGGTGGTCCTGATGGGCTACGCGAACCCGGTCGAGCGCTATGGCATCGACCGCTTCGTCGCCGACGCCAAGTCGGCCGGTGTCGACGGTGTGCTGGTGGTCGACTACCCGCCTGAGGAGTGCGAGGCTTTCGCCGCGCAACTGCAGGGCGCGGACCTCGACCCGATCTTCCTGCTCGCCCCGACCTCCACCGAGCAGCGTATGAAGGACGTGGGCCGCATTGCGCGGGGCTACGTCTACTACGTGTCGCTCAAGGGCGTGACCGGAGCAGGGCACCTGGACACCGACGCCGTCGCGACGATGCTGCCGCGCATCCGCGAGCACGTGAAAGTGCCGGTCGGCGTGGGTTTCGGCATCCGCGACGCGGCCACTGCGAAGGCGCTTGCAGCGGTGGCCGACGCGGTCGTCATCGGCTCGCGCATCGTCCAGTTGCTGGAAGCCGAGCCGCGCGAGAGCGTCGCTGCCGTCGGCGGCACCTTCATTGCCTCGATCCGCGAGGCGCTAGATTCTTCAACCGAAGGAGTGCGTGCATGAGCTGGCTCGAGAAACTGCTGCCGCCCAAGATCCAGCCCACCGATCCGACCGAGCGTCGCTCGGTGCCGGAAGGGCTGTGGATCAAGTGCCCTGCCTGCGAGACGGTGCTCTACAAGACCGACCTGGAGCAGAACGCCTACGTCTGCCCCAAGTGCACCCACCACCACCGTGTCGGTGCGCGCGAACGCCTCGACAAGTTCCTCGACCCGGAGGCCGCTACGAGCTGGCCCAGGAGGTCGTGCCGGTCGACCCGCTGAAGTTCAAGGACAGCAAGAAGTACCCCGAGCGCCTGAAGCAGGCGATGGAATCCACCGGCGAGACCGACGCGCTGGTGGTGATGGGCGGCGCGGTCCACACGCTGCCGGTCGTCGCCGCAGCCTTCGAGTTCGAGTTCATGGGCGGCTCGATGGGCTCGGTCGTCGGCGAGCGCTTCGTGCGCGGCGTCGAGGCAGCCATCGACCAGAAGACGCCGTTCCTCTGCTTCACCGCGACCGGCGGCGCGCGTATGCAAGAGGGACTGTTGTCGCTGATGCAGATGGCCAAGACCAATGCGGCCCTGACGCGGCTGGCCAAGGCGAAGCTGCCCTACATCAGCGTGCTGACCGACCCGACGATGGGCGGCGTATCGGCCGGCTTCGCCTTCATGGGCGACGTGGTGATTGCCGAACCGAAGGCGCTGATCGGTTTCGCCGGCCCGCGCGTGATCGAGAACACCGTGCGCGAGAAGCTGCCCGAGGGCTTCCAGCGCAGCGAGTTCCTGCTGAACAAGGGGGCGCTCGACATGATCGTCGACCGTCGCGAATTGCGCGGCACGGTGGCCCAACTGCTCGCGATGCTGCAGCGGCAGAGCGCCGACGCGGTGGCCTGAGCTTTCTCCCGTCGCGCTCGGTGCAGCTGGCGGCAGCGAGCCGCCAGCACGGCGAAGGGCGGTGTCGGCCGCCCTTGCGCTTGAAGCTCGGCCGTTGTCCATCCGCTTCTCTGTCCCACGATTCGCGCTCCATGACGACCCCGTCCACGCTCGCCGACTGGCTGGCCCATTGCGAGCGCCTGCATCCCCGCACCATCGACCTCACGCTGGAGCGCGTGCAGCGCGTGCGCAAGCGGCTCGGGCTGGGCTTCGACTGTCCGGTGTTCACGGTGGCTGGCACCAACGGCAAGGGCTCGACCTGCGCGATGCTCGAAGCCATCCTGCTGCATTCGGGTTATCGGGTTGGCGTCTACACCTCGCCGCACCTGGTGCATTTCGAGGAACGCTGCCGCATCGGCGGCGAGATCGTCGAGGCGGCAGCGCTGCTGCCGCACTTCGCGGCTGTCGAGACGGCCCGCCAAGGTGAGACGCTGACCTACTTCGAGTTCACCACGCTGGTGATCCTGCGGCTTCTCAGCGAAGCCTCGCTCGACGCGGTGGTGCTGGAGGTCGGCCTCGGGGGGCGGCTTGACGCCGTCAATTCGATCGATACCGACTGCGCCATCCTCACCAGCATCGACCTCGACCACATGGACTATCTCGGGCCCGACCGCGAGGCGATCGGGCGCGAGAAGGCGGGCATCCTGCGCACCGGCCGGCCGGCGATCGTCGGCGACCCGGTGCCGCCGCAGAGCGTGATCGACCACGCGCGCGAGATCGGCGCCGACCTGTGGCGCTTCGGGCACGACTTCAACTATCGCGGCGACAAGCAGCAGTGGGGCTGGGCCGGTCGTGCGCGCCGCCACAACGGGCTGGCCTATCCGGCCCTGCGCGGCGCGAACCAGCTGCTCAACGCCTCGGGCGTGCTGGCGGCGCTGGAGGCGCTGCGCGACCGGCTCCCGGTCACAGCGCAGGCCGTTCGCAACGGACTCGCGATGGTGGAACTGCCTGGGCGCTTCCAGATCGTGCCGGGCGCACCGACGCTGGTGCTCGATGTCGCGCACAACCCGCACGCCGTCGCCACGCTGGCCGAGAACCTCGACCAGATGGGCTACTACCCCTGCACCCACGTCGTGTTCGGTGCGATGAAGGACAAGGACATCGAGACCATGTTCGCGCGTCTGTTGCCGCTGGTGGATCGCTGGTACTTCAGCGACCTGCCGACACCCCGCGCTGCGACGGCGCAGGAGCTCCGGGCCCTGCACGTGCGGGCCGTGGCCGCGCGCGCGCCGGGGGCGACGCCGCTGCCGCCGCAAGTGCAGGCCAGCGAGCATCCAGCGCCCCGCGCCGCACTCGTCGCGGCCCTCGAAGCGGCTGACCCCGCTGATAGAATTGTGGTGTTCGGATCGTTCTTCACCGTCGGTGGCGTGCTCGAGAACGGGTTGCCACGCCGCACTGCCAAGCATCTGGGTTGACATTGCGGTTGCCGACCCGATGTGCAGGTCCGACGGCCTGCATCGCGGAACCATCGCAGGGCGTTGCGCTTGCCGTCGATCACCTCCCGGAAGCCTCCTCGCATGGGTCTGCTGTCCTTCTTTCAACGCAAGTCCGGCACCGGGTCCGGCGCCTCACCGACCGACGCTGATTCCGTCGAACTCGCGCGTGGCCGTGCACGTCGCCGCCTGGTCGGCGCGACAGTGCTGGTGGTGCTGGGTGTGTTGGGCTTTCCTCTGCTGTTCGACACGGCGCCGCGACCGCTGTCGGGCGATATCCCGATCGACATTCCTCGCAAGGACGCTGCCGCGCCGCTGGTCACCAAGCCGGCGAGTCCGCCGTCGGACGCCGTGACGGCACCGAAGGACGATGCGGTCATGACGGAGCGCGCCGAGGAGGCCGGACGCGAGGTCGCCGTGCCGGCTGCGTCGCCGCGTGTCGCGGCTGCGCCCCCGGAAAAGCCCGCAGTAAAACCCGCCGACAAGAAGCCTGAGCCGGCCGCCAGCAAGCCCGCATCCACCAAGCCGGCGGTGGCCGCCGATGCTGCCCGAGCCAGGGCCGCGTTGGAAGGCAAGCCTGCGGTCGTCGCGGCCAAGACCGAGGCTGCCGACAAGCCCTCCGATGGCAGTACACGCTTCGTCGTGCAGGTCGGTGCCTACAGTGAGGCCGACTCTGCCCGCGAGGCCCGCTCGCGTGTCGAGAAGCTGGGCTACAAGACCTACACGCAGGTCGTGGAGACGCCATCGGGCAAGCGCATCCGGGTGCGCATCGGCCCCTACGCCGATCGCGGTGAGGCCGACAAGGTGGCCGCGAAGATCAAGCAATCCGGCCTCGGTTCGGCCGTGCTCACGCTGTGAGCGCCGCCGTGGCGCAGGTCAGCTGGGTTGACTGGGTGTTCCTCGCCGTCGTCGGCCTGTCGGTCATCGTGGGTCTGGTGCGCGGCCTGCTGTACGAGGTGATGTCGCTGCTGGGCTGGGTGGTCGCCTACGTGGCGGCGCAGGCCTTCGGCTTCGCCGTGGCGCCGAGCATCCCGGTCGGGGCACCGGGCTCGGGGCTCAATCTCGCAGCGTCGTTCATGATCGTCTTCGTGGCCGTGCTGATCGGCTGGGGTTTCCTGTCGTGGCTGATCAAGAAGCTGGTGCAGGCCTCGCCGCTGAGTCCGCTCGATCGGGTGCTGGGCGCGGTGTTCGGTCTGTTGCGCGGTGTGCTGGTGGCGCTGGTCGCCGCGACGGCGGTCACCATGACGCCGCTGGCGACATCGCCGGCATGGCAAGCTGCCCACAGCGTGGCGGGCCTGCAGGCGGTGCTGGCCGGCCTGAAGCCGCTGCTGCCGCACGAGGTGGCGCGGCATCTGCGGGCCTGAGAGAGATTCATTTCAAGGGGTAGTCCATGTGTGGCATCGTCGGTGTGATCTCCACGGCACCGGTCAATCAGCTGATCTATGACGCACTGCTGCTGCTGCAGCACCGCGGGCAGGACGCAGCCGGCATCGTGACAGCGGGGCCGGACGCCAAGGGCCGCAAGTTCTTCATGCACAAGGCGCGTGGCATGGTGCGCGACGTGTTCCGCACCCGCAACATGCGCGGATTGCCCGGCACCGTGGGGCTCGGCCAGGTGCGCTACCCGACCGCGGGCAACGCCTACAGCGAGGAGGAGGCGCAGCCGTTCTACGTGAACGCACCCTTCGGCCTGGTGCTGGTGCACAACGGCAATCTCACCAACGCCCATGCGCTGAAGCAGGAGCTGTATGCGGTCGATCGCCGCCACCTCAATACCGACAGCGACACCGAGGTGCTGCTGAACGTGGTGGCGCACGAGCTCGAACTCGCGGCCCGCGACTTGCCGCTGACGCCGAACGAGATCTTCAAGGCCGTCGGCGCGGTGCATCGGCGCATCAAGGGCTCTTACGCGGTGGTCTGCCTGATTGCCGGGCACGGCGTGCTGGCGTTCCGCGACCCGTTCGGCATCCGCCCGCTCTGCCTGGGCGATGCGGAAGGCCCAGAAGGACGCAGCGTCATGGTGGCCAGTGAATCGGTCGCACTCGAAGGCACCGGCCACCGCATGGTGCGCGACGTGGCGCCGGGCGAGGCGGTGTTCATCGATCTCGAAGGCCGTGTCCACGCGCGGCAGTGCGCTGCGAAGGCCTCGCTCAATCCCTGCGTATTCGAGTTCGTCTACCTGGCCCGTCCCGACTCGGTGATCGACGGCATCTCGGTCTACCAGGCGCGGCTCAACATGGGCGAGACCCTGGCGCAGCGCCTGGTATCGACGATGCCGCCGAACGAGATCGACGTGGTGATTCCGATCCCCGAGTCGAGCCGGCCGTCGGCCATGCAGCTGGCGCAGAAGCTCGGCAAGCCCTACCGCGAGGGCTTCGTGAAGAACCGCTACGTCGGCCGTACCTTCATCATGCCGGGGCAGGGCATGCGCAAGAAATCGGTGCGCCAGAAGCTCAATGCGATCGTGTCGGAGTTCAAGGGCCGCAACGTGCTGCTGGTCGACGACTCCATCGTGCGTGGCACCACCAGCAAGGAAATCGTGCAGATGGCGCGCGAGGCCGGCGCCCGCAAGGTCTTCATGGCCTCGGCCGCGCCGCCGGTGCGCTTCCCGAACGTCTACGGCATCGACATGCCGACCAAGGGCGAGCTGATCGCGCACGACCGCAGCATCGAGGAGATCCGCGAGTTCATCGGCGCCGATGCGCTGATCTACCAGGACGTCGCGGCGATGAAGAAGGCCGTGGGCTCGCTGAACCCGAACCTGGCCGGCTTCGAGGCCTCGTGCTTCGATGGCGTCTACATCACCGGTGACGTGAGTGCCGCGGACTTCGAGGCACTGGCTGCGCAGCGGCCGTTGCAACTGGAAGAAGATGCCGAGTCGGCGTCGCGGCTGGCGCTGCAGAGCGCCACGGAGGTCTGATGGCGGGCACCGACGACACCAAGCGGCTGCCGCGCGTCGATCTGCCGGCCGACGTTCGGCTGGACACGCTCGCCGTACGCGAGGGCCTGCCACCCAGCCAGTACGGAGAGAACTCCGAGGCGCTGTACCTGACCAGCAGCTTCGTGCACCCCGACGCCGCCACCGCAGCCGCGCGCTTCGCCAATGAGGAAGAAGCCTTCGTTTACTCGCGCTTCAGCAACCCGACCGTCACGATGATGGAGCGTCGCCTGGCGGCGATGGAAGGCACCGAGGCCTGCATCGCGTCGTCGAGCGGCATGAGCGCGATCCTGCTGCTGTGCCTGGGCCTGTTGAAGGCCGGCGATCACGTGATCTGCTCGCAGAGCGTGTTCGGCTCGACCATCAAGCTGCTGGGCGGTGAACTGGCCAGGTTCGGCGTCGAGACCAGCTTCGTGTCGCAGACCGACGTGGCGGCATGGCAGGCAGCCGTGAGGCCGACGACCCGCCTGCTGTTCGCCGAGACGCCGAGCAACCCGCTCACCGAGGTGTGCGACATCGCGGCGCTGGCCGACGTGGCGCACCGGGCCGGTGCCCTGCTGGCAGTCGACAACTGCTTCTGCTCGCCGGCACTGCAGCAGCCGGTGAAGCTGGGTGCCGACCTGATCGTCCATTCCGGCACCAAATACCTCGACGGCCAGGGCCGCGTGCTGGCCGGCGCGGTGTGCGGCCCGGCACATATCGTCAACGACAAGTTGGTGCCGCTGATGCGCAGCGCCGGCATGAGCCTGTCGCCGTTCAACGCCTGGGTGGTGCTGAAGGGCCTGGAAACGCTGGCGATCCGCATGGCCGCTCAGAGCGAGCGAGCGCTCGGTCTGGCGCGATGGCTCGAGGCTCACCCGGCGGTGCAGCGCGTCTACCACCCTGGCCTGCCGTCGCACCCGCAGCACGCGCTGGCGATGGCGCAGCAGAACGGCTGCGGCGGGGCGGTGGTGTCTTTCATCGTGAAGGGCGAGGGCGCGGAACTCGCGCGTCGCAACGCCTTCCACGTGATCGACAGCACGCGCATCTGCTCGATCACCGCCAACCTCGGCGACACCAAGACCACCATCACGCATCCGGCCAGCACCTCGCACGGACGACTGACCGAGGCGCAGCGCCTGGCGGCCGGCATCACGCAGGGCATGATCCGCGTTGCCGCCGGCCTGGACGACCTGGACGACCTGAAGGCCGATCTCGCGCGCGGCCTCGACACCCTGACGGCATGAGCAGCACCTCCCCAGCCCCCGTTCGCACGCGCTTCGCGCCGTCGCCCACCGGCTTCATCCACCTCGGCAACATCCGCTCCGCGCTCTACCCCTGGGCCTACGCCCGGGCGACGGGCGGCGTGTTCGTGCTGCGCATCGAAGACACCGATGTGGAGCGTTCGTCGCAAGAGGCAGTCGACGTCATCCTCGAGAGCATGCGCTGGCTGGGCCTGGATGCCGACGAGGGCCCGTTCTTCCAGATGCAGCGCATGGACCGCTACAAGGAGGTGCTGGCCGGGATGCTCGAGCAGGGGCTCGCCTACCGCTGCTACATGGGCCAGGCCGAGCTCGACGCGTTGCGCGAGCGCCAGATGGCCGCCAAGCAGAAGCCGCGCTACGACGGCACCTGGCGGCCCGAACCCGGCAAGACGCTGCCGCCGGTGCCGGCGGGCGTGCAACCGGTGATCCGCTTCCGCTCGCCGATCGGCGGCAGCGTGGCGTGGGACGACAAGGTCAAGGGTCGCATCGAGTTCAGCAACGACGAGCTCGACGACCTGGTGATCGCCCGGCCCGACGGCACGCCGACCTACAACTTCTGCGTCGTCGTCGACGATGCCGACATGAAGATCACCCACGTGATCCGCGGTGACGACCACGTGAACAACACGCCGCGGCAGATCCACATCCTGCGAGCGTTGGGTCACGAGCCGCCGGTCTACGCGCACCTGCCGACCGTGCTGAACGAGCAGGGCGAGAAGATGAGCAAGCGCCACGGCGCCAAGCCCGTCACGCAGTATCGCGACGAGGGCTACCTCGCCGATGCGGTGGTGAACTACCTGGCCCGCCTGGGCTGGAGCCACGGCGATGACGAGATCTTCTCGCGCGAGCAACTGGTCGAATGGTTCAACCTCGATCACCTCGGCAAGAGCGCTGCGCAGTTCGACGAGGCCAAGCTGCGCTGGGTCGGTGCCCAGCACCTCAAGCGCACCGATGATGCCGTGCTGGCGCCGCTGGTGGCGCTGCAGTTGCATCGGCTGGGCCTTGCTGCTCCCATCGACGAGCGGCTCGCGAAGCTGTGCGGCTTGTTCAAGGACCGCTGCGCCACCACCGTGGAGCTGGCGCAGTGGCTGGCGATGTACTTCGGTGACGTGACGCCGAGCGCCGAGGATCTTGCGGCCCACGTGACCGACGCGGTGAAGCCCGCGCTGTCGTCGCTCGCGGTCCGGTTCGCCGAGATCGCGTGGGATGCCGCATCCATCCAGCAGGCCTTCAAGGCTACGCTTGCCGAGCACGGCCTGAAGTTGCCGCAACTGGCGCATGCGGTGCGCGTGCTGGTGTGCGGCCGCGCGCAGACGCCGTCGGTCGATGCCGTGCTGGCCCTGTTTGCCCGCGACACTGTGCTGGCTCGCTTGCGAGCAGCCTGAAAATCGTCATATAATTTCGGTCTCGCTTGAACAGCGCCGGGGGTATAGCTCAGCTGGGAGAGCGCTTGCATGGCATGCAAGAGGTCAGCGGTTCGATCCCGCTTACCTCCACCAAAGGCTTGAAGCTGCGGTGGCGCTGTTCAAAAGAGAAGTGATTTGCCAGAAGTTTTCAGTCCCCTTCGTCTAGAGGCCTAGGACACCACCCTTTCACGGTGATTACAGGGGTTCGAATCCCCTAGGGGACGCCAAGTCAGCGCAGGACTTGCACAGCGATGTGAAACCTGCCAACCACATGGAGTGGTAGTTCAGTTGGTTAGAATACCGGCCTGTCACGCCGGGGGTCGCGGGTTCGAGTCCCGTCCACTCCGCCAATAAAATCAACGGGTTAGCAACGCAAGTTGCTAACCCGTTTTGTCTTGTGATGGCCTGAGGGGTAAACCAAGGGGTAAACCGTGCAGCGGCTGCATACGGTCCGCGACGGACTGCAGCGGACAGTGCGAGCGGTATTGGCGTTCGACGTGGAATGAACATGACGGGTGGGCGCGGAGTGCCTGCGAAGTGGCTTGGAACTACTCCGCACCCGCCAGCACTTGCCCGGTGGCCGTCGTAGTGCGAGCGCCGCGCGACCGACCTTTCCGGGCGACCTGTTTCGAGGTCGCAGCGGCGGACAGAATCGTCGCGAGGTGTTGCCCAAGGCGGTTCCACGCGGCACGCTTTTCGTTGGCGTAGTCGTGGTGCAGATAGTGGCGACGCACCTTCGGGCCCGGCAGCTTATGGTTCTGGCACCGATCGATTGTTGACGCCGACCGAAAA